>DASZOW010000647.1:0-4779 GCA_035550615.1 Puia sp. | reverse complement strand
ATAGATTCCCTCGATATCGCCGGGCTCCTTGTCGATGATCTGCTTCAACCCCGTATTCTCGAAGAAGACGACCAGCAACAGGTGTCTCCTGGCAATGGCGCGGATATAGGGCATTTGCCGCTGCAACCCGGACAGCGATTCGAAATTGGTGAACAGCACGATCAGGCTGCGTTGCGGGATACGGGTGCGTACCATGGCGTATAGCTTTTCATAGTCGCTCTCCTGCCAGCGCGTCTGCTGATTGTACAGGATCTCCAGGATATGGCTCATCTGCATCGATTTGCGCCCCGCCGGCAGAAAGGTCCCGATCTGATCGGCAAAGGTAAGCAGGCCGGCCTTGTCGTGCCGGATGAGCGCCACCCGGGACAGGATCAACGTAGCGTTGATCGCATAGTCGAGCAGGCTCAGGCCGTCAAAAGGCATCTTCATCACCCGGCCCTTGTCGATGACGCAGTAGACCTGCTGGCTCTTTTCATCGGTAAATGTGTTCACCATCAGCTGTCCGCCTTTGCGGGCCGTGGCCTTCCAGTTGAGGCTGCGGATATCGTCGCCCGTGACATATTCCTTGATCTGCTCGAACTCCAGGCTGTGACCGAGCTTCCGTATGCGCTTGACACCGCTTTCCGCCAGATTGTCCGAAGCCGCCTGCAGCTCGTATTGCCGGAGGGCAAAATAGCTGGGCAGCACCCGGATCGTGGTCTCCGCCGGCAGGATCTTCCGTCTCACCAGCAGCCCAAAGGGACTCTTGATATATACATTGATGCTATGGAAGACATATTCGCCCCGCTCCGTGGGCCGGATACTGTAGTCCAGCACCCTGGTCTCCGCCGGTTGCAAGGAAAGACGCAGCTGGAAATTTCGCTCCTGCAGCTGCTCGGGCAGCTCGTCGATGATCTGCAACGACACCGGAAAAGGATAATGGTTCGTCACATCGAGATGCACCGGGTTCACGTCGCCATTGCTCATGTGATCCGCCAGCCCGCGCCGCGCGGACACCGGGTCCCTGCGGGTGAACAGAACGACATAATCCAACAACGTCACCACCACCATGAATAGCAGCAACAATTCGGCGATGCTCAGCAGGAACGGAAACCCGAAGGAGATCACGCACAGGCAGATCACCCCTACCAGCAGCCAATACCACCGGCGGAAAAAAAACAAAGAGAGATAAAATCGTTTCAGCATAGCGGGGCGTTAGCGGGGCACTTCTATAGAGCGAATGATCTCATCGATGACGTCATCGGCCAGGGCGCCTTCCATTTCTTTTTCCGGCGTCAGCACCAGGCGATGACGCAACACGGCCGGCGTGACATACACGATGTCTTCGGGTGTCACGAAATCCCGCCCCCGCATCGCGGCAAGCGCCTTGGAGCCGTTGAGGATGCCGATGGAAGCCCGCGGCGAAGCGCCCAGATAGATCGATTTGTGATTGCGTGTAGCCGTCACGATGGCCGTAATAAACCGGATCAGCTTTTCTTCCAGATGCAGTCGCCGGACCTTATCGCGCAGCTCCTGTATGCGGGCGGCCGATAGCACCGGCCCTACCGTTTCGATCCGCTGGTTGCCCTGCATCAGGTGGTGATTGGAGACGATGTGATATTCTTCTTCCTGGGTGGGATATTGCACCTTGATCTTGAACAGGAACCGGTCCAGCTGCGCCTCGGGAAGATGATACGTGCCCTCCTGCTCGATCGGGTTCTGCGTGGCCACCACCATAAAGGGCGGCATCAGCGGATAGGTCTGCCCGTCCACCGTGATCTGGCGCTCTTCCATGACCTCGAACAATGCGCTCTGCGTCTTGGCCGGCGCCCGGTTAATCTCGTCGATCAGCACGATATTGCTGAAGATGGGCCCATGTTTGAACTGAAAATTATTGTCCCGGGGGTTAAACACGGAAGTGCCGATGACATCGCTGGGCATCAGATCGGGCGTGAACTGAATGCGGGAGAACCCGACGGAGATGACCTTGCTCAGCAGCTTGGCCGTAAGCGTCTTCGCCACTCCCGGTACCCCCTCGATGAGGATATGCCCATCCGCCAGGATGCCTGCCAGCAGCAATTCGATCATCGCGTCCTGTCCTACGATGACCTTGGCGATCTCCGTCTTCAGATCCTGCACCGCCTGATCCAGCCCATCCAATTCCGTCCGTTGTTCGAATAGATTTTCTTCCATGTTTATGTCTGTTTATAAAATGCTTCCAATTGCCGGTGAAAATCCAGCAGCTCCTCATCGGAAATATATGCCTTCGACGGCAATTGCTGCATATACTCCACCAATGGCGCCAGTTCCTGTTTCGGGTAACCCGTCCGGTAAGCCAGCCGGTCGACAAAGGCCTCGTCCATCGCCGTAGAGGCAAGGTGATGCCGTGTCCGGACATAGTCCTGAAAATGCACCGTCATCTTCGTCGCCAGGTTATGGTTATCCCGGCGCTGGTAATACAGCCGGCCGATGGTCCGTACAAAATCCAGCGAGGTATTCTGCAGAGGGCCGATGACCGGTATCTGCCGCTGGCGACGCTTGCTTTCGAAAAGGTACAGGATCCCCATGAGCAGCAGCGACAGCCAAAACGCCAGCCGCAGGCTGGGAACGCTCAGGATATATCCGAGGGCGGAAAAGGCCGACTTCCCGTTTCCGCGCGCCATCGAATGATTGTAACGGTAAAACTCATCCCAGATGACCGTCCTGGTCGTCGAAGGCATATACGAGAGCGCGGTCTCATAATAGGCCATGTTCTGCTTGTGGAGCAGAAAGAAATTGCTGAAGGCCAGCGGCGCAAAATGCAGATAGATGGCCCCGCCGCCCTTATAGGTCAGCCGTACAAAATCAGGACGGCCGTGACCATCGCGCCCCAGCACGGACGTATACTGCGTATCGAGTTTCGTCACCCAGTTGTCATAAGAATCGCCCGGATAGGAAAAGGTCCGATACCCATCATTGGCCGGGTTGTAAACGCCTACCGTAAGACTGTCGGGTTCCTCGGACCGGCCGGTGTAAGCCGTTGCGCGGATGGACAGGTTCGCCAGCAGGGACCCGCTGATCGTGCTGGCCGAGATGAACACCTGATTCCCCTGGCCGATAAAATTCATGAGGGTGGTGATATCGGCTGCATCCGCTTCGACGGAGGTGCCGATGACGATGAATGCCTTTCCCGAACCTGTGGCCGTCGCCATCGAAAAAGGATGCTTATTCGTGCTTGTGACGATGTCTGCGCCGGGGAAGATATGCGGCAGCGCCTCATAGGCCACCTGCGTGCCATAGGGAATATCGTCCTTGCGGTTCAGGGAGATCCGCCGGTCCAGCCGTTTTCTTCCGCCCATCGAACAGGAGCCCAACAGGAGAACCGCCATCAGCCCGGTGAGCGCCCATCGGAACCAACCGGCCGGAAACATATCATTCAGCGGCATTTTGCGGTTTCCGTTCATGGCTGCAAGGTTTTTTCAAAATCCACAAAATGCTGATGCAATCGTTGGAATTGTCCTTCGGCAAGTGTAAAATCCCCATACCACACCTTTTCGTAGGCCAGGGTCAGAAAACGGAAGGACGCCTCCTGGCGGGTACCGGCCAGCTGCCGCAGATAGTCGTGATTGGTGGCCTGTATCGTCGGCCGGATAAGACCCCGGTCGCTCAGCCCGCGCAAGGTGCGCAGATAAAGGTAACGGGTCGCCCGCCGGTGATCTCCGCTGGCCAGCGCCTGCTGCAGACCCTGGTCCACGTCCTCTTCCGGGTCGTGTTCGTCCCCGGTCCCATCGCCTTCCCTGGTCCGGGCTTTCCGTCTGTTGTAAAAAATGCCAAAGTTGTTCTCGGACATCACGCGGACGATCACAAAAAGCAGAACGCCGCCGAGGACAAAGAGCACGAAATACCGGAACCCGGCGCTCGTGAGGACGCGATATAACCAATTGGCAAAACCGTGTGAAGGCTGCTCGCCATGATGCCAGTAGGCCGGGTCGTTGGCATAGGCAAAACGCGGGTTTTTCTTCCAGCCGCCCACCGATGAATCCGGCACGGAACGCAGGGTCACCGAATCCTCGCCGGCGCCTGTCGCCGCCGCGGCAAGGCTGGAAGTATCTACGCCGGAACCAAAAGCCGGCGGGGCATCCGCACCGACTACGACCGTGTCGGCGACGATGGTATCGAGCTTCGCGGTATCGGCAGGCTGCTGCGCGGCGACCCGGCATACGAGGAACAGCAATGGCGACAGGAGAAGCATCCCTGCCCGGCGTATCAGGATCATGAGGCGCGCATTTTTTTCTCCACACGGATAGGATAGACGACGAAATACCAGATCACGAATGTAAGCGAACCCAGCAGGATGAAAATACTTAGCCAGACAGGCATCGTGGAGTAGCGCGTCACAAAGCCTTCCAGAAAGGCCGCCACGATAAAGATGGGCACCAGCCCGATCATCAGCTTCAGCCCGTCCTTGCCGCCGCGTTTGAGCGATACGAGCCGTTTATGGGTACCGGGGAACAGGATGCTATTGCCCAATACGATGCCGGCGGCGCCGGCCACGATGATACTGGAGATCTCCAGCGTGCCATGGACCCAGATCACCAGCACCGATTTCCATCCCAGTCCTTTGGCAAAAAAGTAGTATTGGAATGCGCCGATCATGACGCCATTCCTGAACAGCTGCCAGACGGTGCCGATGGAAACGAGGAATCCGAGCACGAAGACCAGAAAGGAGACCTTGATGTTGTTGACGGCGATATAAAAGAACATGCTCAGCTGGTCGGCGCTTTTAGAGACGCCGAAGGGATCGCCGCGGGCGATATTCTC
>DASZOW010000646.1:0-3916 GCA_035550615.1 Puia sp. | reverse complement strand
TCCCCGTGGCCACGGCCGCATTCAGCGACTCCGCCCCACCGACGCGCGGGATAGTGATCCGCCGCGTGGCAAGCTCCTGAAGGGGCTGGCCTATGCCCCTCGATTCATTGCCGATAATGATAAATCCCTCCCGCATCCGGCCCAGCCCATACACCCCCTCGCCTTCCAGCACGGTTGCATAGACAGGCAGCTTTGACCCGCGGAGCACCCGGACCGGGTCCTCATACCATACGTTCACCCTGCCGATGCTACCCATGGTCGACTGCACCGCTTTGGGGTTGAATACATCGGCGCTGTCGGGACTGGCGACGACGTCCGCGATGCCGAACCAATCGGCCAGCCGCACGATGGTGCCCAGATTGCCCGGGTCCTGCACGCCATCCAATACCAGGTGAATGCCGGAGGTCCATATGGGCCGTGGGAATACCGGCTTTTCAAAAACAGCGACTACCTGGTTGGGGGTCGTCAGCGCCGACAGCCGTTCCAGCTCAGCCGGACCGATCTCCACCAGGGTTCCCGGCGACAGCCGCTGCCGAAGATCGCCGGAAAGCCCGTCGATCCATTCGGGTACCGCATAGACTTGTTTTGGACGCATCTGCGGCGATGATAACATCTCCGAGGCGAGCTTCGGTCCTTCCACGACAAAAACGCCTTCTGCGTCCCGAAATTTTTTCTGGGCTAAACTTTGAATATATTTGACCTGCGATTTAGAGATCAGCATAACAAAATGTTAAATCGAATTCGGTTTGTTTAATCTTTCTATGTTCCGGCGCCGGCAAGTTACTTTATCTTTTCCCATCCCTGCATTGCTGTTGCTGATCCTATCGCTCACCGCCGTCTTTTCCTGTACCGTTCCGCGAAAGTACCAATACCACCGCCCCTTTGTCTTTGCCGTCAATGTCAAAGTAGAAGGCAACCAGACCCCGGATGTAAAAAAAGATCTGGCGCAGAAACTGGCCAACCAGCTGGATGACAGCCTGCGGCCGCAGATCGTCTCGATCGCCGGTTTATACCGCCGGGTCATGTACCCGCCCGTTTTCGACACCGCCAATGTTCGCCGGTCCATAGGCTATATGGTCGCCTTGCTCAATGCCACCGGTTATTTCAATCCGGCGATTAAAGATACTATCCATCGCGACACCGTCCATTTCCGAAGACATCCGGAACGGGATCAGTACCGTGTCACCGTAGATTTCACTGTCATCCCCGGCAAACAGCTGCGGCTGGATTCCTTTGGTTATGCGCTTTCCACGCCCGCCCTGCAGGCCCTGGCCATGCAATCTATCCACCAGAGCCTGCTGAGAAAAGGCAAACCCTATTCCAAACAGCTGATGTCCGACGAGCTGGACCGGCTGGTGACGATCTTTCGCAACAACGGGTACTACCGATTCTCCAAGGAGGATCTCGTGGTGGAGCTGGATACCGTAGTATCGGCGCTCATCGATCCCAACCTGGATCCCTTTCAGCAGGAAGCCCTGATACTCGAGCTCAAACGAAAACGGGAACATCCTACGATCGACGTAGTCGTAGAACAGCGGCCGGTCCGGGACTCCACGCATATCGTCCAATACCATATCGGCCATGTCACCGTTTACCCCGATCTGCCCATTGTGCTGGAAGATACCGTTACCGTCAGCAATATCGACACCATCGCCGCCAAGGGCTTTACGCTCATCACGCGGTCTAGTAAATTCAAGCGGCGGACGATCGTCAACAATATCTATGTCAGGCCGGATTCGCTCTACCGGCTGGAAAATTCGTTCCGCACCGTCAACCGGTTCAACCAGATGGGCGCCTGGCAACAGGAGACCATGAATTTTACGCCCAGCGACGAGTCGGACAGCATCCTGGATGCCACGCTGAAACTGTATCCGGCCAAAAAGCTTTTCCTGAACGCCGACTATGAGGTAGCCCGAAACACCAACGATATCGTCACCGCCACCAACCTGTTCGGCATCAACCTGAACTTCGGTCTGCGGAACCGCAATACCTTCCGCGAGTCCGTGGTAAGCTCGTCGACCTTGCGCGGTGGTGTGGAATTGGGTTCCGATTTTATCCAGACCACCCAGGTCAGCGCATCGCATACCATCTCCTTTCCCGAAGTGCTGCCGCGGCATCTGCCCCAATACCTGCCCGGTTTTATCCGGCCGAAACGCAAGAGCGCGCTGGACAGCGTGCGCTCGGTATTCAATGTGAATGCCTCATATGTCGACCGTCACCAGTTCTTTACCATGCGTTCGGTCAACGGCTCTTTTGGCTACGAGTGGACGCGGGGCAACAAATCTTTCCTGTACCGGCCCATCAACATCGAATATACCCAGCTGAGCAAGACAGATAGCTTCAACCATTACCTTGCGGAATACCCGAGTCTCAACCTCGCCTTCCGCAGCGGGCTCGTCCTCAGCCAGCAATTTGTGTATAAATCCATCCATAAGGTGGACAGGCATACCGATTTTCTGAGTGTGAGCGGGGAATCCAGCGGGGCGCTTTTCGGGCTGATCGGCAACCTGGATAGAGGGCCGCTCTGGCGGTTTGTCAAAGGAGAGATAGACTACCGGCACCATATCGATTTCCGCCGGACACAGCTGGCCTTCCATGCTTATGCGGGAGCAGGCTGGGCCTATGGCCGGGAAGGAAGCGGCTGGGAACAGACCCTGCCGTTTTACAAGGCCTTTTTTGCCGGCGGGCCCAACTCCATGCGGGCCTGGCAGGTGCGCCAGCTGGGTCTCGGCTCTTCGAAGTTCTATGATACGGCGGGCAAGGCCGAAGGCACGTTTCCCCTCGACCGTTTCGGGGACGTCCAGCTGGAAGGGAATGTCGAATACCGGTTCCCGTTGGGCACCATCCTTGGCGTCAAGCTGCTCAGCGCCATCTATGTGGACGCGGGCAATATCTGGGACCGTCATGTACTCATCGATTATCCCGTGATCACCGCCGAAGCCGACAAGGGCAGCGACTTCAAATTCGATCGTTTTTATAAAGAGCTCGCCGTCGACGGCGGCACCGGCCTGCGGTTCGATTTCGATCTGTTCCTGATCCGTTTCGACTACGCGTATAAGCTCAAGAACCCTACCGACAGCCAGTGGTTCGACGGGTTGAGGGTCTTCCACGGCCAGTTCCAGCTGGGCATCGGCTATCCTTTCTGATCCAGCTGGGCATCGGCTATCCTTTCTGATCCAACCCGGGATCGGCTATCCTTGCTGATCCAACTTTTCGGCAATGAACTTTTCGGCCGCCTCGATCGTCAGGGCCTGCTCTACGCGGAACTCGCCGATACGGGTACGCCGGAGCCCGCCCAGATAACCGCCGCAACCCAGCGCCGCGCCCAGATCGTTGGCCAGGCTTCGGATATAGGTGCCCGTTGAACAGACCACCCGGAAGTCCAGCACCGGCAGCCGGAATCCGGTGATCTCGAATTCTTTGATGACCACGGGGCGCGGTTCCAGTTTTACCTCCTTGCCCTTACGGGCCAGCTCATAGACCCGTTTGCCGCCGATCTTGATCGCCGAATGCGCCGGCGGCACCTGCAGGATCTCGCCCGTAAACCGGGCTGCAATGGTCTCCGCTACCATCGCGGGGGTCACGAAATCCGGGGCCTTGTGCGGCTCGGGCCCGCTCTCGAGGTCGTAGGTAGGCGTACTGGCTCCCAGCACGATCGTCCCGGTATATTCTTTTTCCCGGGCCATGTATTCGTTGATGCGTTTGGTAAATTTCCCGGTACAGAGGATCAGCAGACCGGTGGCCAGCGGATCCAACGTTCCCGCATGACCGATCTTTTTGGTCCGTACCAGCCGCCGCAGCTTGCGAACAACGTCGAAAGACGTCCACTCCAGCGGCTTATCGATCAACAACATCTGTCCTTGTTCAAAGATATTATCCATTATATTGCTAAACGTGCTTTTATCTCCAGGTATTT
>DASZOW010000645.1:0-7833 GCA_035550615.1 Puia sp. | reverse complement strand
CTGACCTCGCGCATCGGGGCCGGGCGTTTAAAATGCCGGACCAGCTGTTGCTGTTTGGCGGTGAGGTCGAGGGCGGCCAGCTCCGGAAGTATCGTGACACCGTCGTTGAGCTCGACCATCCGGCGAAGTGTCTCCAGACTGCCGGCTTCATAATCGAAATGGCTGCCTTCCTTGCTGGCTTTACGCAGCTCGCAAAGCCTGACGATCTGGGAGCGAAAACAATGTCCCTCTTCGAGCAGCCAGAGCTTGTTGGGATCGATATCCTGTGCCAGCATATACGTCTTTTTCCAGGCGGCATTCTTCCGGGAGACATATACGAGCAGTTCTTCGTAGAACAGGACCTGTTCGCGGATGCCGTTCTCCTGTAGAGGCGTCACGAGGATGCCGACGTCGATCCGGCCCTCGCGGAGACGCGAAACTACCAGCTCCGTAGTCAACTCGTTGACGATTAGCTTGATCTGCGGATACTTCGTGGCGAACGCCTGGACGAAGAGCGGGAGAAGATAGGGCGCCAGCGTCGGGATGATCCCGATGCGCAGCTCGCCGGTAAGGACGCCTTTCCGGGCCTGGATGAGCTCGCCGATGACTTCTTTTTCGGCCAGGATCTTGCGGGCTTGTTCGATGACCTCGCGTCCCGCTTCGGTAGGGATCACCGGTTGCTTGCTGCGGTCGAAGATCTTAAGGCCGAGCTCCTCTTCCAGCTTTTGCACCTGCATGCTCAGCGTGGGTTGGGTGACAAAGCAATGTCCTGCCGCTGTGGCAAAATGCCGGTAGGTATCCACGGCGACGATATATTCCAGTTGCACAAAGGTCATATAGATCGGTTCTATGCAAAGATAAAACTAATCAATTCCGGCAATCAGCGGACATGCGTTAATAATACCTGAAATAAATGGCTTCGCCGCCGAAACCGAACACGCTGGCCGAAAGTTCGGAGAGCCGGCCTTTGCTATCGAGGGTTTGGGTAAAGGGGATGGTGAGATTCGACGGAAGCCCGTCAATCTTGCCGGAAATCGAGCTCTGGGTTTTTGCCGAAACCGGGTCCAGGCCGCCACCCAGGCCGTTGACCGTAAAGACATAGAGCAGGGGGCCTACGCTGGCGTTGATCGAGGGATGATAGAAGGGGTTGGCCACCGAGCTATACCCGAAGTTCAGCGAACCCTGCAGCGAATCGGCTGTTCCGGCATCGTTGGGCATCCAGGTATTGGCTTTGGCGATGTTGCCGCCGCTCATAAAGAGGGTATCGATCTGGTTATTCATCGGTGTCCCGTCGTACAGCACCCTGATGGCGATAGCGTTGGCGGGATAGGTAAACGTGGCCACATAGCCGGTGGCGGCGCAGGTGTCTTTGACAATCCGGCCCTGGTTGTCATAGCTCAGGCTATGCAGCTCGTAGCCATTGGGAGATTGATAAGTATACGCCGTGGCAGGAGCGGAACCTCCCGGCAGTGTAAACAGGATCGAGGTGCTGACCTGGAGGGGTACGCCGGTCGAGGTATCGTATTTGATCTGGAGGAATGCGGCAAGCCGGTGCGAGCTGTCATAGATCATCGAATCCACGAGGCTGGCTTTGTCGGTTACATTGACGGCGGCGGACAAATAATAGCCGGATCCGCTGTTTTTGGACGAATTACTCTTTTTACAGGACCAAACCGTAATAGCGCATAAGACAAGGAATAACAGCAGTTTTTTCATAACAGGTGGCTTTCGGGATGTTAACGTTGTGATAACTAACTTTAATATGTTTTAATGGTCTCTTTTTATAAATCTTGCAGGCATAAATCCAGAATTATGTTCAAACCGCTTTCTTTCTTCTTTTTAGCCCTGGTCTTTGGGGGCGGGATATCCGCCCAGACCAGGACGCAGGCTCCGGTTCGCAGGATCGACACGGTGGCCGTCGCCATCCTGGACAAGATGAGCGCAATGATCGGCGATCTCAACTCCTGCAGCGTTACCATCAAGAGCAATTATGACATCACCAGCAAGGAGCTAGGATTGATCAAGCACTCCGATGAGCAGCAATTATTTTTGCATGGACCGGATAAGATGCTCGTAAGATCCGATGGAGACAGGGGTAGCCGGGATTTTTATTTCGATGGTTCGAAGCTAAGTTATTATTCACTTGACAAAAACCAGTATGGCCAGATCGAGGCGCCGCTGTCGCTGGTGGAGATGATCGATACGGTGAATAAATTATATGGGATAGAATTTCCGGCCGCGGATTTTCTGTATCCGACCTTTGTCGACGATATCCTGGCCGATTCCAGGGAGCTGGTATATCTCGGGCTGACGAAGATCGACGGCAAAGAGTGTTTTCATATTGCCGGCAGAGGGATGGACAAGACCTTTCAGTTCTGGATCTCGAATGACGCATATACACTGCCGGTAAAGATGGTGATCGTCTACACCAGTAAGGACATGGATCCGCAATATGAGGCCGTTTTCTCCGACTGGCAGATAAATCCGACGCTGCCGGATGCTATCTTCACCTTTACGATACCCCACAAGGCGCAACGCGTAAAATTGGTGCCGCTGGCTTTGGCCCACAAAAAATAATTCATCTCTTAAAATCTACAGCTATGCCTATTACGATAAAACATACTTTCTTCCCTGTCCTGGCGGTGCTGGCCCTTGCCGGTTTACCCAGGCAGAGTATGGCGCAACGTTTTTCTCATCCCGGCGGCGGCGGTTTTCATCCCGCACCGGTTCAGCATGCGGCCCCGGCGCCCCGGCAGGTTGCTCCCGCACCACGTATGGCTCCTGCACAAAGGCCACAACAGATGCGGACCGAACCCGCGCGAACCCAACCTGCGCGAACCGAACCTGGGCGAACCCAACCCGCTCGAACCGAACCTGGGCGAACGGAACCTGCACGAACCGAACCCGTGCGGCCGGAAATGGGCCGTCCTGAAATGGCGCGGCCGGAAGCGGGCCGGCCCACCATCAATGGCGGGGCGCGAAATTTCGGCAATCATGATTTCAGCCGGCCGGCGCCGCCCGTGGTCCGCCGGAATGTCGATGTCCATAACAGGGTGGATATTCACGATCATGTGAATGTCTATCATACGGGAGGCGATCGCGGCATCCATCCTTACTATTATCATCCCTACCGGCCTTATTATTGGGGACCGCACTGGCATCCGCTCGGATTTTTCCTGACGTCGCTGGCGGCAGACGCCATCTGGTTCAATTATAACGGTCAGCGGTATTGGTATGACGACGGCTGTTATTATCTGCCGGGTAATGGCGGCTATTCCGTGGTACCGCCGCCCGTAGGCGCCGTGGTTCCATCCTTGCCGGACGGCTATGAGACTACGATGGTCGGTGACGATACCTACTATTATTTCGGCGGCGCTTTTTATGTGCAAACCGATCAGGGCTTCGAGGTCGTGGCGGCCCCGCCGGGAGCCGTGATCACCCAGCTGCCGGTAGGCGCGGTGGATCAGCAGATCAACGACCAGGACCTGCTGGTATATAACAATGTCTATTACATGCCGATCTCGCAGGACGGGCAGGATGCGTATGAGGTGGTGACGCCTTAAGGTCAATTCAGGTTTCGGTGGTGTTCATCGGGCGTCAGGCTTCTACCAACAGCGTAGGGCCGTCGCCGACCAGCAGTGTATGGTCGACACCGATCTTGAGCGCCACGTTGTCTTTGCCATGGCTTACGGGAAAACCAAAGCAGACGGGATAATCGTATTCGCCGAGGACATCGCCGATGATGGTCTCGACCGTGGCGCCGAAAGGCCGGGTAGTGTCTTTGAGCTCGGTGAAACCGCCGACCAGCAGGCCCGCGAGACGCGCCAGTTTGCCGCTGCGTTTCAGTTGCCGCAACATCCGGTCGATATTGTAGAGATATTCGCCGACATCTTCGAGGAAAAGGATCTTCCCGTCTGTGCCGGTATCGGAAGGAGTGCCGATCATGTGCGCCAGCAGGGACAGGTTACCGCCGACGAGCTGACCCGTGGCTTTTCCATGCCGGTCCAGCGGATGTGCGGGACAGGTATAGGCGGCGGGTTCCCCGGCGAGGGCTCGTCGCAGGGAAAGGACGCCTTCGGTGAGTGCGCCGCCGTCGTTGAACGCACCGGCCATGGGCGCATGCAGGGTCGCGATGTGGTAATTGGTGAAGATATGTGCATGCAGGACGGTGATATCGCTGAAGCCGATGACCCATTTTGGCGTGCGTTGGAAGCCGGTGAGATCGAGGCGGTCGATGATGCGGCTAAGACCGTACCCCCCGCGGCCGCAGAGGATGGCTTTGACGGAAGGATCGTCGAGAACCTGTTGAAGATCGGCTATCCGCTGTTCATCGGCGCCCGAGAAATAATTTTCCGAAGTGCCGCCGAGGGTGTTGCCGATGCGGACCTGGTAGCCCCATTCCCTGAGCGTGTCGATACAGGTCTGCGCTTTTTCGGCGGCCATGAATCCGGCAGGGCAGACAATGGCGATCAGGTCACCGGGTTGGAGAAAAGGAGGCAGCGTGATCATAGAGAATGAAATTTGACGGACTCCGGTTTTACCTCGAATACATGACGCATCCCGTAGCGGAGAGCAAAATTGTTAATCTGATGGCCGACGGGGAAATCGAAACAGACGGGGAAGGAATAAGGTTTGACCCTTTCCGCGACGATGTCATAGACCGTGTGACCGAACTCTTCCCCCGGATCATCGGGTTTGACCTTGAAACCGCCGACGAGGAGACCGGCGAGCCGGTCCAGTTTCCCGGTCCGTTGGAGATGCCAGAACATCCTATCGATGCTATATAGATATTCGCCGGTGTCTTCCACGAAGAGGATCTTGCCGTCCGTATCGATGTCGGAGCGCGAGCCGGCCAGCGATTCGATGGTCTTAAGATTACCGCCGACGAGCGGCGCTTCGGCATATCCGGCACGATTTTGCGGATGAGGGAGGACGTTGTAGTCCATCCTGCCGCCCGTGAGGGCCTGGCGGATGGAAAGGATCGCGTCAGCCTGCACCGGTTCTGCTTTAGTCCAGTCCTCCGGAAAGCTGTTGCACATCTTGGAGTGGACGGAGGCCAGGTTGAGGTTGGTGTGCAGGTGGCAGAGCAGGACGGTGACGTCGCTGAAGCCGATGATCCATTTCGGTTTTGCGGTCAGCGCGGAGAAATCGAGTGAATCCACGATATGGACGCAGCCATAGCCGCCGCGGGCGCAGAGGATGGCCGAGAGGTCGGGATCGTGGAGCATGCGCTGAAGATCGGCTGCTCTTTCCGTGTCGGTACCGCCGAAGATGAAATCTTTTTTTCCGACGGTGTTGCCGATCTTGATGTTGAAGCCCCAGCTTTCGATAAGCTGAACGGCCGGTTCGATTTCTTTCTCGGTGATGTCGCCGGCCGGACAGGTGATGCCGATGGTGTCGCCGGGTTTGAGAAAAGGTGGAATGATAAGCGGAAGCGGATCGGCGCTTTTTGCCCAGGGAGTTGCGAGTACTTTTGCAGGTTTAGCGGTTGCGAGTACGGGGCCTCCGATGCCAAGGGATAGCAGGGAAGACAGAAAGTTTTTTCGGTTCATCTCGACAATTGAATTAATATTGTTGCGGCTTAAAATTACTATATTATCAGTATGCGAGGTCTATTGGTAGTCCTGTTAGTTTTTTTAATAGGATATGAAGAGGTGCAGGGTCAGGATCTTACGGGCCAATGGACGGGTACCGCCATGGCAGAAGGCCAAAATCACAAATTAGTCTTGTCGATCACGGAAGGGGACTCTTCTTTTGCCGGGGTGTTGCACTGGTATACCCCCCGAACGCGAACGATCCGGCATATTATCGTCAGCGGGCGGTTCTATGGCCGGGATTCGACGCTTAGCATCCGCGAGGACAGCGGAGCCGCATCCAATGGCGTTGCCGTGGAGGGGCCACCGGGCGGATTCTATATCTTATTTTATCGCCGGACGGCGGGGCGCAGGGATGTGCTGGAAGGGCAGTGGCATGCCGGCGATGAGTTTACGGGGCGGTATGATCTGACGATCCGGCTGGAAAAGAAGGCGCCGCCTTTCATACCCCTACCTATCGTCAAACCGGTACATAAGAATGATTCCGCCGATACAAAACGATATCCCATTCTCAGGGGCCGCGAATCCGTGGTGGCGGCGCGAATCCCGGTAACGGGCTTCGATACTGCCAAAATCGAGCTGTATGACAACGGCGAGATCGATGGGGACTCGGTGAGTCTTTTTTTGAACAATAACCTCGTGGTACAGCATGTGCGGCTGGCGGCGGAGCCAAAGGTGCTGTTGGTCCCGATAGACAAGAGCTTGTCCGTGAACAGGCTGCTGCTGGTGGCCGAGAATCTCGGCAGGCTACCGCCGAATACGGCGCTGATGGTAGTGACGGTGCATGGAAAAACCTATAATCTATTCCTTTCCACCGACTATAAGAAGAACGCTTCCATTGAATTCAACTTACAGGAGTAAGCCGTAACTTTGCGTCCAAAACGGGCCAACGGTCCGTTGGCCACAACCGGCCAGCCGGCGAAGGCGGCCAAAAGGGGCAAGGGACGACGCCCCATTGAAGGTCCCAGACATTTTATTATGACAAATCAACCGAAACGATACCTGATCACGGCGGCCCTGCCTTATGCCAATGGCCTGAAGCATATCGGTCATCTGGCGGGAGCCTATCTGCCTGCCGACATCTATGTGCGATATCTGCGGGCGCAGAAAAGGGACGTAGTTTTCATTTGCGGCAGCGACGAACACGGGACGGCTATTCCGATCCAGGCGCTCAAAGAGGGCACGACACCCCGGGCGATCATCGACAAATATCACGAGCTGATCAAACAGAATTTTGCCGATCTGGGCATTTCTTTCGACATGTATCACCGGACCAGTGAACCGATCCACCACGAAACCTCGCGGGAATGGTTTACGGCCCTCTATGAGAAAGGCGAGCTGATCGAAAAGGAAAGCGAGCAATATTATGACGAAGAGGCGAAAACCTTTTTGGCGGACCGGTTTATCGTGGGTACATGCCCGGTATGCGGAAATACAAGGGCATACGGCGACCAGTGCGAGAACTGCGGTACGTCATTAAGTCCCGAGATGCTCATCGATCCGCATAGCACCTTGAGCGGTAAGCCCCCTGTGAGGAAAACAACGCGGCACTGGTATCTCCCGCTGGACCGGCATGAAGCTTTTTTGCGCCAATGGATCCTCGAAGAGCATAAGGACGACTGGCGCGCCAATGTGGTCGGACAATGCAAGAGCTGGATCGACGGCGGATTACAACCCCGTGCCGTGACGCGCGATCTCGACTGGGGCGTCCAGGTACCCCTGCCCCAAGCGGCCGGCAAGGTATTGTATGTCTGGTTCGACGCGCCCATAGGATATGTCAGTTCCACCCGGCAGTGGGCATTGGAGACCGGCAGGGACTGGAAGCCTTACTGGTATGACAAGGACACCAAGCTCGTCCATTTTATCGGCAAGGACAATATCGTATTTCATTGTATCATCTTCCCGATCATGCTCAGGCTGCACGGGAATATCTTACCTGCTAATGTTCCGGCCAACGAGTTCATGAACCTGGAAGGGGACAAGATGAGCACCAGCCGTAACTGGAAGCTGGAAATGCAGGATTATATCGATGACTTCATAAAAAAGGAGAACGGTGGGACGCAGCTGGCGGACAGCCTGCGGTATTACCTGACGACTATTGCGCCCGAGACCAAAGACAGCGAGTTCACGTGGAAGGGTTTCCAGGATGCCAATAACAGCGAGCTGGTCGCCAAATTCGGGAATTTTGTGAACCGCACCTTTGTGCTCATGCATAAACTGTGTAACGGGAAGGTGCCACCCTTACATCAGAGCCGGATAG
>DASZOW010000644.1:0-2439 GCA_035550615.1 Puia sp. | reverse complement strand
ACCAAGAGTTCTAAATTGCATGATCTATAAAATTAGTTTTATGGAAGATTATATTATAAATGTCGGTAAAGTAGAGGAATGGCAGACCATCAAGGACATTACCGCGTTGGACGAGGTCTTTCAGCGGGCTAAACGTACGCTCATAGGCGGGGGGACGGTCGCCCTCGTACGCGAGCAGCGAAATGGGGACTCTTACCGGTTTGAAGAGTTCACCAACCTGGAAGACTTCGAACACTATAAGAAAAACGTATACAAATATCTGGATGTTTAGTTCGCACGGCCTGGGAATTTTCGGCGCGGGTGAAGGCCGGCCGCATTGGCTGGGACAGGCGAAAAAAAGGGGCTATCTGTCGATAGCCCCTCCCGACTTTACGTCGGCAGATTATTTTTTGGAGTAACCCGGTTAAGCGAAATTAACCGAAGGTTTCCATGATTTATCTGTAGATAGCATGAATACCTCCTTTTTTTTGGTGAACGATAGGTATAAAGGTAAGGAAAAAAAATCTAAACGTTTTATTGTACTTTCGTTTTTCCTGCCTGTCTTATGAATTTGAATTGCCTAAAAGCGCTGCTTATTTGTCTTCACCCGGCCAACATACTGACCACCAGCTTTTTCGACTTATCGCTTCTGGAAACGAGACCGCTTTTGCGGAATTGTTCAGGCGCTATGACCGGCGGATCTATCCTTTTGTCCTCAAGATGATCAAAAATCCGCTGATGGCAGAAGAGATCACGCAGGAGATCTTTATCAAGATCTGGCGGTACAGAGAAAGCCTGACTGCCATAGAGCAGCCCGAGTCATATATTCTTACCATCGCGGCCCGGCATACGCTGGACCAGATCAAAAAGCGGCTCAACGAGACCCGGATGTTACAGCGTTTTTCCGCAGCTCTGGATCCCACGCATAACGATCCCGAAGAGCTGCTTTTGCTGAAAGACACCGAGGAACTTATTCAACGGGCTGTCGACCAACTGCCGCCGCAGCAGAAATCGGTCTATATCCTCAGCCGCCAGCAGCACAAATCCTACGAAGAGATCGGGCAGGAGCTGAACATCTCACCGAACACGGTGCGTAATCACCTGGTAAAGGCGCTCGCCACCATCCGCATCTGGCTGGACCAGCAGGATCAAAAATAATTTATAAGGAACTAGTTCAGGCATCTTTTTGAGTCGTCTTACTATAAGACGATCATAGACTGCAATCTATATGCCTGAGCAAGAAAGAATACGTTATCTGCTCGATAAATACATCGAAGATGCCGCTACCCCCGGGGAGCTGGAGGAGCTAAAATTATTGCTAAATCAAGCATCCTATGAACAAGCCGCGAAGGATCACCTGTTAAACCTGCTTCGTGACACTATGCCGATGGCCGTGCACAGTGATGAACGTTTGCAGGCTGTTCTTCGCGGTATGCGTGAGGAACGACAGGTGACTATTCGCCGGCATTGGTGGGCCGCAGCGGCCGTTCTTCTCGGAGCCGCCATAGCGTTGTGGATGGTGACCCGCAAGACGATCCCACCGCCCACGGTCGCCGACCGTCAGTCCTTGCAGCATGACCGCGCGCCGGGAGGAAATGTGGCGGTGCTTACGCTGGCAGATGGCAGGACGATCCCGCTGGATAGTGCGCATAACGGTTTGCTGGCCGAGCAGGGCAACTCAAGCGTTTCCAAATCGGCCGACGGCGCACTGGCCTACCGGCCGTTGAAAGGCGCAAGAACGCCGGCCGTATACAACAAACTGAGCACGCCGCGGGGAGGACAATACAGGCTGCTGCTGCCGGATGGCAGCCAGGTGTGGTTGAATGCGGCTTCCAGTATCTCCTATCCGACCGCTTTTACCGATAGCGTCAGAAGTGTGACGATCACGGGAGAGGCTTATTTCGAGATTGCGCCGAATGCGGCGATGCCCTTCCTTGTTCGGGTGGACGCCGCGCAAGGGCAAAAGGAGGTCCGCGTGTTGGGGACGCATTTCAATGTCAAGGCTTATAACGACGAGAATGCGGTGACCACGACGTTGCTGGAAGGAAGCGTCCAGTTGGTAGATGCGGGGGAGGGAATGGCCTTTAATGCGGGACCGATCTTAAAGCCGGGCGAGCAAGCTCAATGGCGGGCAGACGGCTCCATGTACCTGGATGCACATGCCGATATCGACGAGGCGGTGGCGTGGAAGAACGGTCTTTTTCATTTCGAACACGCGGATCTTCCGGCAATCATGCGGCAGCTGGCTCGTTGGTATGATGTCGATGTCGTATTCAGGGGCAAGATTCCGGCGGCCAGGTTCGATGGGGAAATTCCCCGCAGCAGCAATCTGACAGAAGTTTTCAAAATATTACAATTGAGTAATGTACGTTTTACCGTGGAGGATAAGAAAGTCATCGTAGAACAATAATCAAAACTATACCGTCGATCTACCGTTTCTCAGAGCCGTGTTTTTGACGG
>DASZOW010000643.1:0-9662 GCA_035550615.1 Puia sp. | reverse complement strand
AAGGCGCGGGGGCGGCGGCCGGGGGTGGTTGAAAGCAAAAATCGGAATAAACGTTAAAAAACAGCTATTTTCGAATCTAATAAAAAACGTATAACGTACGTTTATTCTGAAAGGCTCTGACCATGAACAAGGCAGCAACTGGTTTTCTTCGCCTGCAAGGTTATATCTGGAACTTAGGGTATAGACCTTCCCTGGGGAGCTATGAGAAAAAGAAGCTAGGCATCTTTAACGTCATGAATTTCCTGGGGGTGGTAGCGGGTATCCTGATCCCTGTGCTGGGCCTATTGTCCCGGGTGCATTTTCCGCTTCTTATCTGGGTTGCCGCATGTAGTCCGCTGGTCATTTCAACGGCTGTGCTCGTGTCGAACCGGTATGAGCATTACGAGCTGGCGCGGCTCATCTATTTTATCCTGTATCCGCTGGTGACGACGTCGATCTATGCGCTGGGGATCGATGTGGGCATCGAGTTCTTTTTTGTGCTGTATGGAGTATTGTCCGTTTTCTTTTTGAAGAATTTTTATAACATCGTCGTCTCGTTCAGTTTCTCGATGACGTGTTATTTTCTCGTGGAGACGGTCTGGACGCATTACGATTATAGTTTGCGGTCGCATTATTTCTTTTTCTTTCTTTTCAATCACGTGTTGGCGATCTTCGCCATCTTTTATGGGTTATTGCTGATCCGCAATGAGAACATGCGTTATCAGAACCAGACGCGGGACAAGAACTGGCAGCTGCGGCGGAGCAATCTCAAGATCCTGCGACAGAAGGCGGATATCACCGGCAAGGCGGCTTTGCTGGAAGAGAAGACCCAGCAGTTGACAGAGCTCAACTCGCTTAAGAATAAGCTTTTTTCGATCATTGCGCACGATCTGAAATCGCCGTTGTATGCCTTGAGGAATCTTTTCCGCAATGTACAGGTCTATGATCTGCCGGGCGATGATATCAAGCTGCTGATCCCGGAGGTGGTAAATGAGTTGACGTACACCACGGGGCTGATGGAGAATCTGCTTCAATCGGCCAAGAGCCAGATGCAGAACGAGTCTGTCAGGCCGCAGCTATTGGATATCGCGGGGGTGGCGTCGGAGGTCTTGCAGCTGTTGCGGTTACAGGCCGACGCGAAGCGTATTTATATCGATAGCAAGATCGAGCGTCCGGTGTATGTCTATGCCGACAAGGATATGATCAACCTGGTGTTGCGCAATCTCCTGAGCAATGCCATAAAGTTCACGCCGGTGGATGGATGTATCTTTATCGAGGCGCATGAGAAGCGGGGTCATATCGAGGTGGTGGTGCAGGACACGGGCATGGGCATCCCTTCCGAAGGTTTGCAGAAGCTGATGTCCGAGAACTATTATAGCACGCGAGGAACGGGTGGGGAGGCGGGAACGGGTCTCGGGTTGATGTTATGCAAGGAGTTTCTGAGCCGCAATGGGGGTGAGATGCGGATCGAGAGCGAGCCTGGGAAGGGGAGTACGGTGGCTTTTACGCTTCCGAAGGGGGGAGCTTAGACAGGGGGCGCTCAGGCCGGCAGTTTAGACGGAGCGCTTAGACGGGCAGTTTAGACAGGGAGTAGAGCGCCCGTTGATAGGTTTCTTCATCGCTGAGCGGCTGGGGCCGGAAGGTTTCGCCGATCACCTGTTCATAGAGCTCGATATAGCGGCCGCTGATGGTGTTTACCCACTGGTCCGTCATTTCGGGCACCGTCTGGCCATCTTTTCCCATGAAGTTATTGGCGATGAGCCATTCCCGAACGAACTCTTTGCTCAGCTGTTGTTGTTTTTCGCCTTTGGCCTGGCGTTCTTCGAAGCCGGCGGCGTAGAAGTAGCGGGATGAGTCGGGGGTATGGATCTCGTCCATGAGGACCACCTTGCCGTCGAGCAGGCCGAACTCATATTTTGTATCTACGAGGATCAGCCCGCGTTTGGCGGCCAGCTCTTTTCCCCGGGCAAAAAGTGCGAGGGTATATTTTTCCAATTGAGTATAGTGGGCTTCGCTGACGATGCCGCGGCGGATGATCTCCTGGCGGGAGATGTCTTCGTCATGGCCGACTTCGGCCTTGGTAGAAGGGGTGATGATGGGGGTAGGGAAGTAGTCGTTCTCGTGCATGTCTTCGGGGAGGGGTACACCGCATAGCTCACGCAGTCCGGATTTATAGGTGCGCCAGGCATGGCCGGTGAGGTTGCCCCTGACGACCATCTCCACTTTAAATGGCTGGCATTTTCGGCCAACTGCGACATTGGGGGCGGGGGTGTCCACGAGCCAGTTCGGGCAAATATCGCCGGTAGCTTTCAGCATGTAAGCAGCGATCTGATTGAGCACCTGCCCTTTGTAGGGGATGGGCCTGGGGAGGATGACATCGAAGGCGGAGATACGATCCGAGGCGATCATAACCAGCCATTTATCGGAAATCGTGTATACATCCCGGACCTTACCCCGGTAGAAATTTGTCTGATGAGGGAACTGAAGCTGCTTCATTGTATGCAAAATTAAATTTTCAAGTCCACATAACAATGTGTATTTTAGTAATATAGCTAATCAAGGCTTATCACCGAAAACTTGCGCAATGAGAAAAATCCATCTGCAACTGGCAGGCCTGTTCCTGCTAATGATGCTTTCGTATTCCGCCTTTTCGCAAAACCCTATTACTATCACAGGAAATGTCCGGCATTCGGTGACGGACGACCGGGTGCCAGCCGTCAGTGTGACGATCAAGGGTACGTCGGTCGGGACCTTTACTGATGATCATGGGAATTTCAGGCTGACGACGACGCAGCAACCGCCTTTTGTGCTGGTGTTCTCCTCGATCGGTTTCGAGACGCAGGAGGTGAGGGTGGAGAGTGCCGGCGCCCCGGTGGAGATCAAGCTACGGCCGGGCAGCACCTTGGGCCGTGAGGTAGTCGTGTCTGCGACGAGGGAGGCGATCCGCAGCCTGGAATCACCGGTCTCGATCGAACGGATGGGGGCGACGGCGGCGCATGAGACGCCTTCGGCTTCGTTCTATGACGCTATCGCGAATCTGCATGGGGTAGATGCGGTGACGTCTTCGATACTCTTCAAGACCATGGGTACGCGAGGTTTTATGGGTAGCGGCAATACGCGTGTCAACCAGTTTGTGGATGGGATGGACAACCAGGCGCCGGGTTTGAATTTCTCGGTAGGAAATATCATAGGTCTCAGCGAGCTCGATCTCGACAATGTAGAACTGTTGCCGGGCGCTTCTTCTGCGCTGTATGGATCGGGTGGAATGACGGGGACGATCCTCATGACGAGCAAGGACCCTTTTAAATACCAGGGTTTCAGCGCCCAGTACAAGCAGGGGGTCAATCATATAGGCGACGCTTCGATGAATGCGCAGCCCTATTACAATGTGGCGGCGCGTTTTGCAAAGGCTTTCAACGACAAATTCGCGTTCCGGATCTCGGGGGATTATACGCGCGCCAAGGACTGGACGGCCACGGATACCCGAAATTATATCCCGGTGACCGGGGCGATCACATCATCGCACAGTCATATGAACAATCCGAGCTATGACGGCGTGAATGTATATGGCGACGAGAGCACGTATTTCAATGTACAGTCGGTGTTGAAACAGCAATCTGCGGCGTATGCTGCGGCTGCAGCGCAATATGCCGCTTTGGGTCAGGCGGCGCTTGCCGCACAGTATACGGCCATGGCGCAGGGCGCGGGGCAGCTTGCCGCTTTGACGCCAGGCAATTCCAATGTCTCGCGGACGGGATATGCGGAAAATGGGCTGACGAATTACGATGCGTACAATTTCAAGGTCTCGGGGGGGCTTTTTTATAAAGTGACGCCGAATACCACGCTTAGCCTTACCGGCAATTTCGGGAGTGCGAGCACGGTATACCAGGGGACCGACCGGTACAGGCTGAAGGATGTGAAGATCGGTCAATATAAGTTAGAGCTCAATGGCAAGCATTTTTATGTGCGCGCCTATACGACGCAGGAGAATGCCGGCAGTTCATACGATATGGTGGCGTTGTCCACCTTGCTGAATGAGGCGTGGGCGCCGACGAAGACCGTTTGGGCGCCGACATACGTGGGTGCGTATGCGCAGTATTTCCAGCAATACCTGGGTCAGGGCGAGTCGCAGCAGCAGGCTTACCTGGATGCCAGCAATATGGCGAGGGCGGCGGCGGATGGGGGTCGTTGGAATCCCGGAACGGGGCGTTTCAATACGGCAGTCGATTCGCTGGAGAAGCTGGCGATCCCCGCGGGTGGGAAGTTCAACGACCAGACGGATCTGTATGTGGGTGATGCCATGTATAATTTCGGGGATGTGGAGAAGACGGTGGATGTCACGGTAGGCGCGCAGACGCGGGAGTTTGTGTTGAACAGTCATGGAACGATCTTTGCCGATACGACGGGCCGGATCAATATCAACGAGACGGGCGTTTTCGCGCAGGTGCAGCGCGCCTTCTTCGACGATTTTTTGAAATTGTCGGTTTCCGGCCGGTATGACAAGAATTCGAATTTCAAGGGCCGGTTTACGCCGAGGGCTACGGCCTTGTTCAAGGTGGCGAAGGACAACTTTATCCGCGCCAGCTTTCAGACGGCGTACCGGTTCCCGACGACGCAGAACCAGTACATCAACCTGCAGACCGGTTCCGCGAGACTGATCGGCGGGTTGCCGCAGTTCATCAGCGCATACGGGTTAAACGATGGTGCGACTTATGATACGGCCACTTTGAACAAGTTTGCGGCGACGGGGCAGTTAGGCAGCGCTTTTCAGTACAAGACCTTCAAGCCGGAGACGGTGGCTTCATGGGAGTTGGGTTATAAGGGGGTGATCGCCGACAAGCTGATGATCGATGCGTATGGGTTCTATGCCCGGTATACGAACTTTATGGGGCTGACGGTGCTGATCAAGGACCCGGTTTTTGGTCCGACGGGCATTACCAATCAATCTGCGACAAACACCTTTGGGCTCTATACCAACAGCTCTACGCATGTCAATACGGTGGGGGCGGGTATCAGCCTGGATTACCGGCTGCCGTCGGGCTTTATTGCCGGCGTGAACTATGCGTATAACAATATCTCCAATGCGAGCAATGGCCAGCAGACAGATTTCAATACGCCGAAGAACAAGTTCAATATTTCTTTTGCGAATTATACGATCGCCAAATACTATGGGTTCAATGTTACGTACCGGTGGCAGCAGGAGTATTTGTATCAGAGCTCTTTTATTACGGGGATGACGCCGGCTTTCGGGACGCTGGATGCGCAGATCAGCATGAAGATCCCGCATATGACCAGCAGCATCATCAAGATCGGCGCCACGAATCTGCTGAACAAGTATTATGTGGATGCCATCGGGAATGCGAATATCGGGGGGTTATACTATATCTCGTTTGGGTATAATATTCTTTGATCCCGGGGGCAGGGGCGCGGGCGCCGGTCAGACGTTGAACCGGAAGTGCATGACGTCGCCGTCTTTGACGACATATTCCTTGCCTTCTATGCGAAGTTTGCCGTTATCGCGTGCGGCGGTTTCGGAGCCATATTGGATATAATCATTGTAGGCGATGACCTCCGCTTTGATAAAGCCTTTTTCGAAGTCGGTGTGGATGACGCTGGCGGCCTGGGGGGCTTTCCATCCCTGGTGGATCGTCCATGCGCGGACTTCCTGTTCGCCCGCGGTGAAGTAGGTAGCCAGGTCGAGCAGTTTGTAGACGCTGCGGATCAGCTTATTTAGTGCGGGTTCGGTCATCTTGTATTCTTCCATGAACATAAGTTTGTCGGCGGGGTCTTCCATTTCGGAGATCTGGGCTTCGATGGAGTTGTTCATGATGATGACCTGGGCGTTCTCGCCGGCTACTGCGGCTTTTAGGGCGTCCGAGAATTTATTCCCCGTATGCATGGAGGGTTCGTCGACGTTGGCCACGTAGAGCACGGGTTTTTCGGTGAGCAGGAAGAGGTCGGCGATGGCCGTGCGTTCTTCTTTGGAGAGGTTCAGCTCGCGGATACTCCTGCCTTGTTCGAGATGATCTTTGCAGCGTTTGAGGATCTCGTATTCCGCTTTGACCTTGGGGTCGCCGGTCTTGAGCATTTTTTCCGTGCGGCTTAGCTTTTTTTCTACGCTTTCGAGGTCTTTGAGCTGAAGCTCGGTGTCGATGATCTCTTTGTCACCGACGGGGTGGATGGGGCCTTCGTCGCGGAGGATGTTCTCGTCTTCGAAGCAGCGGATGACGTGGACGATGGCGTCGACCTCGCGGATGTTGGCCAGGAATTTATTTCCGAGGCCTTCGCCTTTACTGGCGCCTTTTACGAGGCCGGCGATGTCTACGATGCCTACCTGGGTGGGGACGATGCGTTGGGGCTTTACGAGGGCGGCAAGTTTATCCAGTCGCTCATCGGGTACGTCTACGAGGCCGGTGTTGGGTTCGATGGTGCAGAACCGGTAGTTGCTGGCCTGTGCTTTGGCGCTATTGCTGACGGCGTTGAATAAAGTCGATTTTCCCACGTTCGGAAGTCCTACGATGCCTGCTTGTAAAGCCATGAAATTTCATTTTTCGAGCCGCAATATTAGGCAATTAATGGTAATTTGGGCTCTATTAATCTAACACTATGGCGCTAAGCAAGATATGGGCGGCATTTATCCTGATTTCGATCCTTGTGGCGGGGGTGCGTTATGCGTTTGTGCCGGCGGACCAGGAGATCTTTGGGCAGATGGTGACGGGGAAGGCCGGGGATTCGGTAAGTGTTATCTTAAATGGGCCGGTTATAAGGAAGACCGTGGTAGTTCAGAAGGCGGATGGGCTGATCGAGACGTGTAAGTTTGCAGTGACGCTTGCCCTGGGGCTGATCGGCATCATGGCTTTGTTCATGGGGTTGGTCAGCATTGCGGAGGAGGCGGGTGGAGTGCGGTTCCTGGCGCGGTTGACGGGGCCGTTCTTTTCGAAGCTGTTTCCCGATATCCCGAAGGGTCATCCGTCGATAGGCCATATGGTGATGAATTTTTCTGCCAATCTGCTAGGGCTGGACAATGCGGCGACGCCCTTTGCGCTCAAGGCGATGGAAAGCCTGCAGGAGATCAATCCCGATCCGGACAAGGCTTCAAACAGCCAGATCATGTTCCTGTGTCTGCATGCTTCGGGGCTGCAGGCCGTGCCGGTAACCATGATCGCCATCCGGGCATCGATGCATGCGCCCGATCCGACGGATGTTTTTATTCCTATCGTGATCGCGACCTTTGTCACCACCGTCGCCTCTATGTGTATCGTGGCGGCCTGGCAGCGGATCAATATTTTCAAGCCGGCGGTCCTGGCATGGGTTGGCGGCTTATCGATCCTCATTGCTTCGCTGGTCCTTTATCTCCGGAGTCTCGATGTGGAGCGAATGCAATCCTTTTCGCGGGCGCTGAGCGGGGGGCTGATCCTGCTGATCTTCCTGGTGATCATTGCGGGAGCGGTGTATAAGAAGATCGATCTGTTTTCGGCGTTCGTGCAGGGTGCAAAGGGCGGGTTCGAGATAGCTGTGCGGATCATCCCATACCTGGTCGGGATGCTGGCTGCCATCAGTCTGCTGCGTACCAGCGGCACGTTCGACGCGATCATCGATGGGATACGCTGGGTGGCTTCGCTGTTCGGCGGCGATACGCGATGGGTCGATGGGATGCCTACGGCGCTTGTCAAGCCGTTTACGTCGGCGGGTGCGCGGGGGATGCTGGTAGATACGATGAAGACCTCGGGTATAAATAGTTTTGCCGCCCGGTTGTCGGCGACGATGCAGGGTTCATCCGAGACCGTCTTTTATGTAGTAGCGGTTTATTTTGGCGCGGTGGGTATAAAGAATACGCGGTATTCTATTCCGGCGATGTTGCTGGCGGAGGTGGTGAGTGTGGTGAGCAGTATCGGGCTGGCCTATCTTTTCTTTGGATAAGAAAGGCCCCGCAGGGCGGCCCGGAGGGCCGCTGTCCGAAGGACGGACTTTGAATAAAAAGGCCCCCGCAGAGCGGGGGCCGTAGGGGGGCGGGTTAGGGGTTTAAGAGATTTATAATACCTGGATGCCTTTTTTCCGATAGGGTTCCAGCAATGGGTCATCGGGTGGCAGTTCGGTGATCAGGACGTCGATCTCCTGGATGGGGCAGACATGAAAGGGCTGAAACGTGTTGATCTTTTCCGCAATGGAGAGACAAACCACTTTCTGGGAAGACTCCATCATGGCTTTTTTTATCTGTACGACGTCCCAGTCGTTATCGGTTATCCCATTTTCAGGATCGATGGCGTTGACGCCCAGGAAGCAGAGATCGGCTTTGATCTGCCTGATCCGGGTGATCGCGTCGCCGCCTACGGTGAGCTTCGAATTTTTGGACACTTTATCGCCGATAAGGATCACATCGATATTAGGATGATAGGTATATTCCAGGATGACGGGGATGCTGCCCGAGATAAAGGTGGCTTTCAGCTCCTGGGGCAGGGCTTTGGCCAGTTCTATAAGGGTGGTTCCGCCGGTGGTCATCACAAACATGTTGTTGCCGATCAGCTGGATCGCTTTTTTGGCGATCAGCTTTTTTTGCGTGTGGGCATAAACGTGCTTGGTAGGAGAATGAAAGTCGTTATAGGACAGCGAGAGTGCGCCCCCGTGTACTTTAATGATCTTTCCTCCATCCGCCAGCTCCTGGAGATCACGTCTGACCGTGTCTTCGGATACGTTCAGGTCCTGGCTAAGGTTAGCGGACAACACCTGGTTGTGAAGGTTGACCTGGTGTAGGATATAAGCCTGTCTTTCCTGTTTTAACATCGGTTTTTAATAATTGCACCAAAATAATAAAAAGAGGGCGTCTTTTTACTACCAACCCGGGTTCTGCATGGAAGCCTGTATGTCGGGCGGATAGAGCAGGATCTGGTTGGTGGGTATTGCCGACAGATAGTTTTTCGGATCTACGAAGACGCGCTGGCTGGTAGCCGGATAGGGCATGATGTAGCCATTGGCGTTGATCCGGACCTGACCGTTGGCGGGCACTTTGGCGCCCAGCCATGAGTCCGGGTTTTTCTGGCTGTCGAGGTAGTTACCTTTTTTCCAGCGCATGCAATCCTGGAAGCGGAAGCCGTCCATCATGAGTTCGATGCGTCTTTCCCGGCGGATCTCCCAGATGGTCGAGGATACGTCGGCATCCTTTTTCGGGTCTGCCATTGCCGGATCGTGGAGGTAGGTGAGCGTCAGGGGAGCGACGCCGCCGCGTGCGCGCAGTTTGTTCACCGTGTTGTCCAGGTCGGCTTGTGTCAGGGTGTATTTGCCCATATCTTCCAGTTCGGCGGCTGCCTCGATATAGTCGAGGTACACTTCCGCCAGCCAGAACAGCGGGGCGTCGGTGACATTGGTATTGATGCCCGTTTGGATGGTCTTGAGTGTATTCGAGTCGGGCAGGAATTTGATGGGCCGGTAGCCGGTGCTCGATGTGAAGACGTTGTATACATGACCCGTGTAGCAAAGATGGGCGCTGTCGATGGTGATATAGAGCCGTCTGTCGCGGTTGGCCATGACGTTGGGCAGGGTCGCATCGCCCTGGTAGAGCGGGGAGAGACCGATGGGTTTGCCGTCCGAGCAGAGATAGGATTCGACGGCCGATTTGGACAGACCGTTGAGGGCGGTGCTGCTGTACAGGTAGGCGATCAGCGAATGAGCGAGGACAGAGGCCTGGT
>DASZOW010000642.1:0-2410 GCA_035550615.1 Puia sp. | reverse complement strand
ATCTAAAGGAGCATATTTATGAACAAGAAGATCTCCATCATCGGCGGCGGAAACCTGGGGACGGCCATTGCGGAGGGATTGATACAGAGCGGTTTTGTCAGCGCCAAGCATATTCTCATTACCAAGCGGAACATCCAGACGCTACATGAGCTGGAGCGTAAGGGCGTACTCGTCAGCGACAAGAACGAGGAGGCCGTCCGGTATGCGGATCTAGTCATCCTGGCCGTAAAGCCTTTCCAGGTAGACAGCGTGCTGACCGCGCTCAAGGATGAATTCCGCCCCGAAAAGCAGGTATTGGTATCCGTGGTCACGGGTATCAGCATCGACCATCTGGCGCGGCATGTGGGGAAAAGCCTTCCGGTGGTTCGGGCCATGCCCAATACCGCGATCGCGATCCAGGAGAGCATGACATGCATAGCGGCGCAGGGGGTAGGGGAAGAGCAACTGCAATATGTGCTGGATCTTTTCAATCAGCTGGGCAAGGCGGTGCGGATCGATGAGAAGCTGATGGACGCCGCTACGGTTTTGGGCGCCTGCGGGACAGCTTTTGCGATGCGGTATATCCGGGCCAATATACAAGGGGGCATAGAGATCGGCTTCGATGCCGCGACGGCCAACCTGATTGCGGCCCAGACCGTCAAGGGCGCGGCCGAGCTGTTGCTGACCAAGGGTTCGCATCCCGAGCAGGAGATCGACAAGGTGACTACGCCCAAGGGCTGTACTATCGCCGGGTTGAATGAAATGGAGCACCGCGGGTTCAGCTCTTCGCTGATCAAGGGGCTGGTGGCGAGTTATGATAAGATAGCCAAAGACTAATATACTTTTCCCGAATCCATATCCACCTTATAGATGCGTTCGGCCGAGTATTGATCCTTGGGGCCCAGGACACCTTTTCTTTCGGGCGCTGCGTTATCGGGTGGGGGAGGATCGTCGGTAGTCCCGGTGACCGGGTTCGGTATCAAGGGATCTGATTTGTAATCATCGCCCAGGTACCAGTTGTTCGTTTCTTTGTAGGCCTTGCTGATAAAATAGAAAGCATTCCCTTCCTTCCATAGAGCATACAGTTTTCCATCCCGCATGATGAATATCGACTTGCCGTCGCAATAGCCCCAGGCATCGTGGGTATATTGGGAGGCGCCGTTGGCATCTTTGATATATAGCAAAACGTCCTTTTTCTCCTGCTTGACCTCATAGTTCCGAATGGAAGGGTTGTTGTCTTTGAATTCCTGAAAGTTCGTATAGATCCCTTCTCTGAGCGGGGCGGCGGAGACAATGGGAACATCGAACCGCGAGCGGTTGAATTGTTCGATATCCTGCAGGTGGAGATGGCGCCCATGGTCTGCCCGCAGGATGGTGAGTCCGGCGGCGCTATCCGTCATTACGCTCAGGAGGTCGGAAAGATCGTTGTCCCAAAGCGAATAATAAGTGTTGAGGTTGGTATAGGGGTTGTTCCGTTTGTACGATTGCACGGTATCGAAGCGGAGGATAGGCACATAGAAGCTATCCCTGAAGGCATAGATCTCCGCCTTTACCCGGATGTGGGTCCTTTCCGAGGCAACATGCGGATCTTTGATCCGGTCTTCCCGGAGATAATTGGCGTCGGAAAGCCAGAGATTTCGCAGGACGATGAGGGCGGACCAGGACGCCCCCGAACTGGCAAAGCGACTATTCAGGTAACCTGCGATCTCAAGTGCCGCGGACTGCCGGAAGACCAGCTGGCGGTTCCTGGTCCCGATCAGGGCGTGCATGGCAGGGGCAAAATTGTGGATGCCGATACGGGCGGTGTCAGACCGTTCGTCAATTACCTCGAAATGGCTGAAAAAGCCGGGATGATAGGGAAGGTATCCGGGGTTCTTCAAGGTGATGGTTACAGGGTTGAGACCGGAAAGCGCTATCGTTTTTTGTGCGGTTCCGACGAAAAAGGACAACAGCAAAAAGGCTAGGGAAACTGGGTATTTCATAGACATTATATGATTGACAAAATATGAAAAATTCCGAATCCAATAAATTATATTTTATTTTATATATAAATGAGTGTTAACTGGTTAGAGTGGACAGCTGTCGGGAAAGAAGCACGTAGAATTCCTGCCATACCATCATACTTCTACTGTTGCGGGCAAAATAATTGCTTACTAACTTGCGTTTGTATCCAGCTGGTAGTAGTTTGCGCCGGCAATGGAGAACCGGTAGTCCGGATCAAAGAAACAAAAGACCCAAAATCCAATAAACATATGCAGAAAGGAAAAACCCTGACCGTACTTGTTTTAGTTGTTGAGATTGCATCGATCGTCGTATTACACGCAGTTAAGATCACCCACGCCGAGAAGACGGCTACCAAAGAGATCATGCGCAACATGGACATCTCGGATACCCGGCACAAGGGAACATTTACCCTCGCGGCTTTCAAATA
>DASZOW010000641.1:0-10004 GCA_035550615.1 Puia sp. | reverse complement strand
GTGTAGTCCTTGAAGAAGAGCAGATATAACTGTTTCCCGAACTTATTTATAATAAAGTCTTCCAGGCTTTTTTCGGGTTTTCGGGGGAATAGTCTAATCCACAAAAATGAAAACATGATCTTTATTGTGCGGATAAGACCTAGCGTACGCAATGTGTCCAAGGACAATTGTATGGGATAGGCAAAGAACTTACGCAGAAAATAGATGCGTGTCAAGCGGCTAATCACGAGCATTACCTTATTTGGATCCTTGGCGGATGAGGTGCTTTCTGCATTTAGCTCACGGGATTTGTTCTGATAAGATATGGTAGCGTTTTTATCCGCACCTTCCTCCAGCGGCATAATATTCAGCCACCAGTTCATTACACGGTCCGACTTGGAGAAAAAGCGATGCGGACCCATATCCATCCGGTTACCTTTATAGTCTATGGTGCGGGAAATACCGCCGACGATGCCGTCTTTTTCCAGGATGATGGGTACGATGTCCGTACGTTTCAATAGCTCGTAGGCAGCCGTTAGCCCGGCAGGCCCCGCGCCAATAATAATGGCTTTTTTGGGCATGGGAAACATGTTTTGTTCGATGAACAATTAGGCAGTTAACTCTCTATGTAGAGTGGGCAAGGGTTGATGCCGCTAAAGGCAAAAGTGTAAATGAATGATCAAATGAAAGAGTGAAGGTGATCGGGAAACAAATGCATAAACGCAGGTCGATGGATGATGTGTCTGGTCATGATAGGCAAGGTTTATGTGAACTACTGGATGCAAGTTACGATGGATGAACGGTGGATTACAAATTTTAATGGTTTACTTAAAGCGTGAAATGGTATACCAGGAGTACGGAAAATTAAGTGCGATCATTTATGACTTTTCTTCCTCGCGATATTGATGCAGGCGGCGATATGCGGCAGGTGTTGTTTTGTACGCTGCTTTGAATGTCTTGTTGAAGCTGCGTTGCTTTTTGTATCCGCTATCCAGCGCGATGGATTTAATAGAGTCATCAGTCTCCAATAGCCGTTGTGCGGCACGGGCGACTCGCTGGCGAACGATATATGCATGCACGGTGCAGTTGACGAGTGCATGGAAGCCAGCCTGTAGTTTTTCCCGATTGATGGTAAATTGCCGGCAAAGCCCCTGGATGGAATGCTCCTTGTATAGATTCTCGTCGAGGTAGTCCTTGATATTCTCTATCAGCTGGACATCTTTTCTTTTCATTATTAGAATGATTTATTGCTACCAACCACGAGCAAGCATCAGGCCGGAAAAATAGGATGTAACCCTGCTGCTAGTTCGCAGGGAATTGAAATAATTTGTCAGCCCTTATTCTTTTAACTTGTGCATTATATTAAACCTGGGATCCTCTGTGTCTTCCTCTGTCTCTTCTCGAGCTTTGTGCATGGGCAAAGCAAGCCCGTTCCAAAAAATGCCGCTGATACCACGCCGATTAAAGTCGATAGCCTGAGAGCCGCGATCGTTACGGCGACATTGCGACCATATATGAAAGGCGACACGCTGGAGTATAATACCGATCACCTCCTGCTACAACGCAATGCCGTGGTAGAAGATCTTTTAAAACGGCTGCCGGGTCTGCAGATCGATCCCGACGGTACCATTACCTATAATGGTGAGAAGATCCAGCACCTGCTGGTGGATGGAGAAGACATCTTTGGAGACGATCCCACCATGGTCACTCGCAATTTCAACGCCAGCAAAATAGCACGGGTACAGGTCCTGGATCGAAAAAGCGATCAGGCTATCTTTACCGGTATCGATGACGGGCAGAGAACCAAGACTCTTAACCTGGTAATGAAAGACGATGCAAGAAATGGCTATTTCGGGAAGGTCGAAGGGGGGGGTAGCACGGATGGCTACTATAATGCGAACGCGGCTCTGGCAGCATTCCGGGATAAGGAACAATTTACCGCCCTTGGGATTGCGGCTAATACAGGCGTCACAGGTTTCAGCAATGCGGGCAGCGGAGCAGCGGTAAATTTCATGAATGGCAACGCTGATGCACTTGACGCGTCGGCGGGCATAGGAATACCCCAGTTCGAAGCAGCGGCGTTGCATTATGCCAATACCTGGCCAGGCCGGGGAAACCATCTGACGGCCAACTATCAGTTTAGTCACTATTACACACAACCCCAGACTTTCAGCCAGACCCTGCAGACCGAGCCTGGCAGCGAATATCGGCAAAAGCAGTCGACCCGATCGACCAATCGGCAGGACCAGCACTGGCTATACAGCATCTATGATTGGGCGCCCAGCGACCGATCGGCATTCAAAGTTACTTTCCATTTCAGCAATTCGGCTGGTGATAATCAATATGGTGCCACCGGTAGCAGTAGCTTTAACGATACCCTGGTCAACAGCAGCCTGCGGACTATCAATGACAAGGTTACGCGGATGAATATCGGTGGAGTCCTTTCCTGGAGGCTTCAGATCGGTAAGCTTGCGGACCGCGTTTTCTCCGTCAATGCGGGGGCGACTAAGGTCGACATTGCGACCAAGGGCTACCTGTATTCACTGAACCAGTTTTACGATGCCAATGGCCTTGTGCAAAGCATGGATACAGTGGATCAACGGAAACAGATTGCCAGCCATAACATTAATATCATTGGGTCGATCAACTATACCGAGCCGCTTTGGAATGGAGCCATTCTGGGTGCCAGTTATGGAATGTCGCATACCAGTGATGACCCTTTGCAGACCACTTTTGATCAGGGTGATGGCAAATACACAGAGGTGGTCGACAGCCTCAGTAGTCATTTCGAGACACAGAATGTCAGTCAGCGGGCTACGCTTAATCTCCAGGGAAAAGGCCGGCGTGTGAACTATACGATCGGGGGGGATTGGATCGGATACAGCTATTCACAGCGGGACGTGATTGGCGATTTCATGATGCACTTGCATTATTCCAACTGGGCGCCGAGGGCGATGCTGAATTATACACTGAATAAGACGACTTATTTGAGTTTCGACTATATGGCTTCGACTCAGCAGCCATCTATATCGCAACTCACACCTGTCACCAATAACAATGATCCGCTGCATATTAACCTGGGCAACCATAACCTGAAACCAGGCTTCAACCAGAACTTCAGGCTCGATTTTCGTCATTTTCGGACCTGGCTGGTAAATGTGAGCCTGAATTTAGGCTTGATTAGCAACAGCATCGGCATGAAAACGATCACCGACAGCTTGGGCAGGCAGATTAGCCAACCAGTGAACGTGGATGGTGCGAAGAGCGCGGGCGCGAATTTGTCCCTAGCCAGAAGGATACTGGGATTCGATGCGGGGTTTCATGCTTCGGCGACTTATGCTCGGTCGGTATCTTACATCAATGCAGATCTAAGCCGGAATGATGCGTACACCGGTGGGGGAGGGTTCAGCGTGAATAGATATGTGCAAGACAAATATTCGCTACAGTTGAATACGAATTTTGTCTATTTCGACCAGATCAGCAGTATCAATGCGGCTGCTCCAGTTCGATATTGGACGCAAACCCACGCAGGGGCGGTCACCCTGTATTTGATCAGGGATCTCGAGATCAACACCAACGCGGTCTATACCTGGCAACAGAAAACCAGCGCTTTTTCCGCTAATACGTCTGTGGTGCTTTGGAATGCTTATGTAAGCCGGAATTTCCTGCATGGCAAACTGGTGGGACGGTTTCAGCTTAACAATATCCTGGATGCTAACGCGGGAATCAACCGGAGTAATACCGGCAATATTAACACCCAGAGCTTCACGAATATTCTCGGGCGGTACTGGATGTTGTCGGCCATCTACCACTTCGATAAGAAGTTCAAGAAGAAATAGTTGTCGGAGAATGGTGTAAACCGGATATTATTTTGACAAATTAACCGGCTTGAAGCGTATAAGAATAGACTGCTATATAATTAAAGACTACTCTATTATGAGATTGTTATTTATATGTTTTGTTATCAGTGTACTATGTATTTCAAAAAAGAGTTGTTTTTCGCAAGGGCTTCCCATCAAAACCGCCAGGACGATCTCCTTTTCCACTGACGAGGGAACATTTATGAATATAGATGTTTCACCGGACGGCAAGACCCTGGCGTTCGACATCCTCGGTGACCTCTATACCGTTCCCGTGAGCGGTGGTATTGCAACGCAGCTCACCCGAGGCGTTGCCTTTCACTTCCGGCCAGGTTGGTCACCCGACGGGAAAAAGATCGCCTGCCTCAGCGATATTTCCGGCGACTTTCACCTCGATGTGATGGACCTTGAAACAAACCTTCATCAAGAGCTAGGCGGCGCCGATCATACCCTCTATTATGGTGCGGACGCGCTATGGACACCGGATAGCCGGTATATTGCCATTGCTGGCTCGATATACGCCCTCGCAGGTGGAAAAATAACATCCGGCACAACCGTCAAGACGCCCATCCGCTTTTCAGACGGCGGGCAACTCGTCTACGGACTGGATTCCGGTAAGCTGTTCGTCTATGACCAGGCTGCAAAAACCAGGACCGCGCTTTCCGCTATAATACGTGGAGCGCGCGGCGGAACAATTTCCCCTGATGGCCGCTGGTGGGCCTTTATCAAAGACACCAGTGACCGCAGATGCCTCATCGTTCAGGACCTGGTCGGGGGTATGAGCCGCATTCTGGTGCCTTCTCTTATCGTCACGGATACTCGCTATAAACCGGAAGTTCCCACCCGTCATTTTTGCTTCTCACCCGATTCGAAGAACATTTATATTTCTTATGGCGGCAAGATTCATCGCATCGGCGTCGAAGATGGCAATGATGCCATTATCCCCTTTACGGCCAACGTCAAAGCAGATCTCGGCCCGCTAGGCTACCACACATTTCCCGTAACCGATGACTCAGTCAAAGTCCGCTATACCCGTTCCGCCCATGTCAGCCCAGACGGGAAACATCTTGTGTTCTCTGCACTGGATCGACTCTATCTCATGGACCTTCCCAACGGAAAGCCGCACATATTCGCTCCCCAGCCCATCGCTCAATTCCAACCTGTCTACTCACCCGACGGCCGCTGGATCGCCTACGTTTCCTGGTGCGATACATCAGGCGGTGCATTGTGGCGGGTATCCACCGCTGGTGGCCGGCCCGAAAAGCTAAGCCGGCTTCCGGGAGAATATCAGCGCCCTGCCTGGTCTCCGGATGGAACCCAGCTCGCCGTAGTCCGAGGGGCCCCTAAGTTAGGTGACCGTGATGACCCAGGCATCGGCCAATTAACCCTCGTACCGGTAAATGGTGAGCCGATATGCGTCGTTGACGACTCTGTTCCGCTTTGGAATCACCTGTCCTTCGCTCCGGACGGCGAACGTATCTTCTACACTCCCAAAGACAGGCGTTCCCGCCATCCGCTGGTCCCGCAGCTGGTATCGAGAAAACTTGACGGCAGCGACCTGCAGGTGATGGCGCTAGGCGCTCGGCTAACCTACTACCAGGATAAAGCTCTTTCTCCCGACGGCCGCTATATCGTCTATTCCGCCGACGAAGATCTCTACCTCATACCCACCTGCAGTCTCACCGATCCCCTCGTCATCTCCGATGAAAGCAAACAGCTGCCTGTCTTCCGATTTGCCGAAGGGGTCGATCCCCACTGGGAGCAGGGCGGCAAAGTACTGGCATGGACCTATGCAAATAATTTTTTCCGGATCGACCCGGACAAGGTTATCGCCACCGCAGAAAAAGCCGAACAAAAAAACGCAACGTCTGCCAAACCAGAGGACGAGTTCCTGACCGTGAACGTTCTCGCTGATCAAACAATTCCCCTGCATTTTACCGTGCCCGGATCCCATGCCCCTGGCGTCCTCGCGCTAAAAAATGTTCGCATCCTCACGATGCAGGGGGACAAAATCATCGAGCACGGCACCATTATCATGAAAGACGGTCGCATAACCACCGTCGGCGCAGTAAACGCGGTCTCCATACCTGCCGGGGTAAAAACCATCGATCTCTCCGGGACCACCGTCATGCCGGGCTTCGTCGACCTTCACCTCCACATGCGCGTACCCCCGAATGTATTTCCCCAGCAATCCTGGATGTTCCTTGTCAACCTCGCATACGGTGTAACAACGGCCCGCGACCCATCCGCGAGCTACGATAACTTTGGCTATGCTGAATTGCTGGCCTCGGGACAGATGATGGGTCCACGGCTATTTACAGTTGGCCGGGCGGTTCGGTTCACCGACGGCGTAGTCCGCTTTGACGGCCCCGACGACGCCGATGCGGTGGTTCACAAACGGGCAGAACTCGGCGGCATCGTAGTCAAGGATTATATGTTCCCAACTCCCCGTCTGCCGAGGCAATGGCTGCTGCAAGCTTGTAATAAATATGGGCTCAATATCACGAATGAAGGCTGGTTCGACCCGCTAATGCAAATCGGGATGTTCAAGGATGGCTGCGCGGGGGTCGAGCATAATACCATGTGGGGCGATGTATACAAGGACGTCATTACCTTTCTCGCGCGCTCCGGCACCTATTACACTCCTACGCTGCAAGTCTCGTCAGGTGCTCAGATTGGCGAGGGCAAAGAATATTTCAAATACAAATACTGGCACCATCCCGACGAAAAGCTAAGGCGCTTCACGTATAGCGACACCGCTGGGAGATCCCGTATCAACGGTATGGAATCCTACCAAGCCATCATTAGGACGATCTGTAAAGACACTCTCGATCCTCAATTCCTTACCCCCGCCCGCATTGACGCCCGCATCCGAAAGGCCGGCGGTCATGTCACCATGGGCAGCCATGGCGAGGCTGAGGGGATCGGCGCCCACGACGAGCTCTGGGCGCTTCAGATGGGAGGTCTCACGAATATGGAAGCCCTTCAGGCCGCGACGATCATGGGTGCCGAAGCCCTCGGCGTCCAAAAAGACCTCGGCTCCATCGAAGTCGGCAAGATCGCCGATCTCATCGTCCTTAATAAAAATCCGCTTGACGATATACACAACAGCCGAGAGATTCGATATGTCATGAAAGATGGAATCCTTTACGATGGCAACACTTTAGATGAAATTTGGCCTGAGCAGAAAAGGTGCCCGGATTGGCATCTTCATGCGCCTGCCGGAAAATGAGTTGGTTTAATTGCGGTTTATAGGTACAAGAGAATTATTTTTTCTTGGGGTATAAAGTCCTTTATTATGATCCAGCCAACCGTGAGCAATGCCTCTCTATTCTAGTTATTAAAGTATGAGATCCTCGGGAGTGAGTGTTAGAGAAGCCTTCCGTAGAGTCGCCTAACCTTAGCGACATATTCTGATTCAAATAATAATTTGCTATGTCCAACCAACAACTGCAGATCCGTAGCCGGATCAACCAACTTTCGCTGTACATCGTTCTTATTAATTGTACGCTTGGTCTATTTGTTTATCTCTTTCTTGCTCGCAGTCTGCTCCTGCTTGCGGGAATAGTTACGGAAACTTTGCTTGCCTTGATTCCTATCTATCTAAACCATCGCGGGTACCACAAAAGGGCAGCGTTTGTCTTGTATATCATCCTTGCCGCGGCTAGTTTTTTCTTTTCCAGTATGATCGGTAACGCCACCATAGCGAATCTCATGGGAGCGGTATTGGTTGCATCGGGGGGCTATTTTTTTAGCCACCGTAAGAGTCGCACTTGGTCTTATCTGATCGCCATATTGGTGGTTTGGGGCGTCCAGGAAAATCATGTGATCGCACTGATACCCGAGATTAATCTGGAACAACCAAATTACTCTCGCCTTTTGTTGTTGGCCTATGGTGTGGTTGTTTCCCTTGTTTTTACTTTGGTTGGATGGTATCGCCGGAGTTCCTTAACATGGAGCGAAGCCGAACAGCAAACGGACCTTGACGTCGTCCCTGATATGGTCGTACACGGGCCGGTAAATGTTCGTTCGATCTTTAAAGAAGCCGAAGACGTCTACCAGGGATGGGCCCATGTAAGGGGCGTTTCTCTTGTATGTAACGTGTCTTTGCGTTTTCCAGAAACCATTCAAGCTGACGAAAGACTACTACGATCGATAGTTGCCCAACTGCTGAAAAACGCCATCGAATTTTCGCCTAATGGCACAGCCGTAACGGCCAGGGCATACATGAACGGGTTTCACATGATCATTGCTGTTGAAGCTAAGAGGCTAGATATTGCCCTAAACACGAATAATCGACTGTTCAAGCCGGGTACAGGTTTGTATTTTATCCGGAGACTTGTTTTGGCGCTTGACGGACATTTCGGGATTTCCAAAATAGGAACAGATGGTGTAATGTTGACCGTAACCTGGATGCCTCCGAAAGCAAGCCCCCTATATACATCGGAAGGTAAGTAGGCCGCGGGAATCTTTTCTCCCGGGAGAAATAGTTATCTTAGGCGCCTAAATTATTTTACATGAAGCGGTTGTCCCTGCCTATGCTGGCCCTTCTGCTGGCCGGCTTTATCTCCTATGGTCAAGCACCTTTTAACGGGGTTGAATCGAATCTTGGGAACCTCTACCGGCTGTCGCCGGCCAAGACCCGAAGCATCAGCCCGGAAAATTTTAATGGCGCACCGGGCTCAGGAGGAAAGGCTACGACGGGTACGGGGGCCTCGGCCGCACGGGACCTGGGGCAGGGTTGGAAGATCAGCCCGAGCGTCGAGATAAAGGCCGGGCAGACATTTACGGTCGCGGACATAGATGGGCCTGGCAGCATACAACACATTTGGATGACGCCGACGGGAAATTGGCGGTATAGCATTTTGCGGTTTTATTGGGACGGGGAGACGACACCTTCGGTGGAGGTACCCGTGGGCGACTTTTTCGGCATGGGGTGGGGCGTGTATGCACCGATACACAGCCTGGCCGTCTGCGTCAACCCGGGAAGCGCCTTTAACTGTTACTGGCCGATGCCATTCCGGCATAAATGCCGCATCACCATGGAGAACATCGACGCCAAGCCGATGATTCTGTACTACCAGGTGGACTATATACTCACAGATGTTGGCTCGGACGCCGCATACTTCCACGCACAATTCCGGCGCACGAATCCGCTGCCGTACAAGCAGCCGTATGTGTTACTCGACAGCGTGCGCGGCAAGGGACAATATGTCGGCACGTATCTCGCCTGGGGCGTCCATAATAACGGCTGGTGGGGCGAAGGCGAGATAAAATTCTATATGGACGGCGACACGGAATGGCCGACTGTCTGCGGAACGGGGACCGAAGACTATTTCTGTGGGAGTTATGACTTCGATACGCGCTCAAAAAATGCAGCAGGAGTCAGCGAATCGCATTATACGGAATTCAGCACGCCTTATACGGGGCTGGCGCAGGTGATCGGGGGGGATGGCCACTATAATGCCGCACAGCGATTCGGATTGTACCGATGGCATATCACGGATCCGGTGCGGTTCGATAAGAGTCTGAAGGTGACGATCCAGGCGCTCGGATGGCGGGATGGCGGGCGGTATCTGCCGCTGCAGGACGATATCTCGTCGACGGTCTTTTGGTACCAGACGGAGCCGCATGGGCCGTTCCCGAAGCTGCCGGGCAAGGATCAGCTGGAGGTGAATTAGTTAATCCTAAGGATTTTCTTTTAGCCGTGTCGGCCCGAATTCATACACCCGGTATTCCCAAGGGCCCAATGTGAATTTTGTGCCGTTAAGGTTGACATTTTGGTGTTTGAAGACGTCGTAACCCGAGGCCGGCGTGGGTAGGTTCAGTTGTACGGGTTGCGGTGCAGGAGAGAGGTTTAGAACCACTACGACAGACCGGGCGAGTTTTTTCCGGACAAAGGCATAGACCGCGCGGTTATCGCCCGCGGTTATTTTTTTAAAGCTTGCGTCGGCATCCAGCGCGGGGTTTCGTTTTCTGAGGGCGAGCAAGGTTTTATAAAAGGGCGCCCGGGCAAAATGTTTCCAGTGGATTGAATCCTTTTCGAAAAACGGGAGGGCGCGCAGGACCGGCTCTTCCTGGCCACTATATATCAGCGGGATATTCCATGGCAGCGTCTGCGTCAGGACGGCGAATGGGGCATGTGAGGCGGCCGGGAAGGTCTGA
>DASZOW010000640.1:0-6548 GCA_035550615.1 Puia sp. | reverse complement strand
ACAAAATCGCGACGAACAAAATCCCGGCGAGCAAGATCCCACAGAACAAGATCCCACCGAAAACCAACACCACCCTCAGCAGCGACCACCTCACGGCTATCACCGAAGACCGCCACGGCAATCTCTATCTCGCCACCGATGGCGGCGGACTCGACGTCTTCAATCCGGCCACCGGCCAGTTTCAGAGCTATAAGCCAAATGACTCAAGTCCAGGCGCCATCGCCAGCCCCAACCTCCGCGCCCTCTGCCCTGCACCCGACGGCGGCATCTGGGTCGGCACCGAACAAGGCCTCGACCGCTTCGATCCCACCAACCAAACATTTACACACTACCACCATACTCTCATCGGCGAAGGCAGCCTCACCAATAATACCGTCCTCTCGCTGCTCGAAGACACCACCGGCATCCTCTGGGTCGGCACCGCCCAGGGCGGCGTCAATAAGTTCGATCGGAACCTATTCTATTTCGACGTCTACCGCAGCACCGCCGACCCGGCCAGCCTCAGCGGCAACCAGGTGACCTCCTTCGCCGAAGACCCATCCGGCGATATCTGGGTGGGCACCGACGGCACCGGGTTGAATCGCTGGGAAGCCGCCACCGGCCGCTTTGTTCATTACTATCCCGGCACACCGAACTCAATAGCCGGCTCCGCCATCCTGTCCCTGCTGATGCTCAAGGACAAACACACCCTCTGTATCGGCACCTATGGCAATGGCTTTGACCGCCTCGACCTCAACACCGGTCATTTCACCCATCTCAAATCAGGCCCCGGCGAAAGACAGCTCAGCGACCCCTCCATCTACGCCCTCCTCGAAGACCGCAACGGCAATCTCTGGATGGGCACCAACGGTGGCGGCGTCGACGTCCTCCATCCCGACGGCATCATCGAGAGACACACCTTCACCGGCCGTAAAGACAGCGTCAGCAATAATTATATCCGCTGCCTGCTCGAAGCCCGCGACGGCTCCATCTGGATCGGCACCTACTCCGGCGGCATCAGCGTGTATGACCCCGCCACTAGAAGTTTTATGACCTATGACAATGTCGTAAATCACCTGAGTAACCAGGTGGTATTCTCGCTTTGCCAGGACAGCAAAGGACGCATCTGGGCAGGCACCATGGGCGGCGGACTCGATCTCTTCGATCCAACGACAAAACAGTTTCGCGTGTATAATGAAGCCAGCGGCCTGAGCAATAACATCGTCAACCGGATCATCGAAGACAAAAAAGGCCTGCTCTGGCTCAGCACCAATAAAGGTATCAGCCGCTTCGATCCCGCTACCGGCGAATTCCGGAATTTCGGCATTCACAATGGGCTGCAAAACCTCGAATTCATCATCGGCTCCGGGTTTCGGGACAGCAAGGATCGCATCTTCTTCGGCGGTATCAGCGGCTTCAACGTCTTCGATCCCATGCAGGAGACCATTAACAAAGTGGCGCCACAACCACGGCTCACCGATCTCTATCTTTTTAACAAACCCGTGCAACCCGGCCAGCCCGGATCGCCGCTAAAAGGCGACATCAACCAACAACACGAGATCGTCCTCTCGCACGATCAATACGACTTCAGCATCGGCTTCACCGCCACCGACTACACCATTCCCGCCGATATAAAATATGCCTATACGCTGCAAGGATTCGACAAAGGCTGGAACTTCGCAGGCGCCGTCCGTCGCGCCACTTATACCAATCTGTCCCCGGGTCATTATTATTTTCATCTGAAGGCAGCTAACAACGACGGCGTATGGAGCAGCCACGATACTATACTCAGCATCGTCGTACGGCCGCCGTTTTGGAAAACCTGGTGGGCCTATACCCTCTACGTGATCATCGTCCTCGGAATCTTATATGTCATCTACCGCGACATCACCGAGCGCGAAAGACTCCGGGCCCGCATCAAGCTCGAACAGCTGACCGCCGAGAAGAACCGTGAGCTCAACGAGATGAAATTGCATTTCTTCACCAACGTATCGCACGAGCTCCGGACGCCGCTGTCGCTCATCACCGATCCGCTTCGAAAACTGCTCCGGGGAGATGTAAGCCCCGAAGACACCCGACGCTATAGCCAGCTCATGTATGATAACGCCACCCGCCTTACCCGGCTTATCGACCAGATGCTCGACTGGCGGAAACTCGAAACCGGTCACCTCCACCTCGATCCGCGCAGCGTTGGAATTGTGGCCCTTACGGAAGATATCGCCGGCCTCTTTACGCTCCACGCCTCGGAAAGAAACCTGCAGTATACGGTAGCCGCCCCGGACGGTGAAATGCAGGCGCTGGTCGATACCGACAAGTTCGAAAAGATCGTCTTCAACCTCATCTCCAACGCGTTCAAGTATACGCCGGACGGCGGCTCCATCACCGTCACTATCCGTCGTGGCAAGATCGATGCGACACCCGCCGCCGAGCTGCATGTCCGTGACACCGGTATCGGCATCCCTCCACAAGTCAAAGACAAGGTCTTCGATCTGTTCTATCAGGTGCAAGGAAGCCGGCGATACGAATCGGCCTCCACCGGCATCGGCCTGGCCCTTGCGCGGCAGCTGGCAGAGCTGCATGGCGGCACCCTGGAAGTCGTAAGCCAGGAAGGCGCCGGCTCGGACTTTATCCTAACCCTCCCCTTAAAACACGATGACCAGGAAAGCTCCCCGGCTCAACGCGCGGCGCCAAACGTCCTTCTCGCCCACGCTGCCCAACAATCTCCGCCAGCCGCGAAATCACAGGATGAAGTTGAAATACTACCGGATACCGGCCACCCGCTCATCCTCGTCGTCGAAGACAATGCCCATCTGCGCGAGTACATCCGCGGCGAGCTCGGCTCCGCCTATCGTACCGTCGTCGCAGGCGACGGCGCTGCCGGTCTTGAAAAAGCGTTGCAGCTTATCCCCGACCTCATCATCAGCGACGTCATGATGCCTAATTTAAGTGGTCTCGAACTGTGTCGCGCCATCAAAACCGACCAGCGTACCAGCCATATTCCCGTCATCCTCCTCACCGCACGCCAGTCCGACGCCCACCAGGTAGAAGGCTATTCCGCCGGCGCGGATGTCTATATCCCAAAACCATTCAATATGGAGGTGGTGGTCGCCTGCGTCAACAGCCTGCTCGAATCGCGCCGCCGAATGCGCGAGCTGTACCGCCAGCTCTCGGCCAACGGGCAAAAAACTGCCGAAGAACACAAGGACCTGGCCGAGCCTCTGAACTTCCTCGACCGGCAGTTCCTCGAAAAGACCGCAGCAGTGGTAGACCGGCATCTTGCCGACCCGCTGTTCGACGTGGAAGTGCTGGCCAACAACCTCAAGGTCAGCCGCCGGCAGCTATACCGTAAATTAAATGCATTATTAGGCGAAACGCCTCATGATTATATCACGACCCGCCGGCTCACGACCGCAGCGCAATTGCTTCTTACCGGCGAGCTCACGGTGGCCGAAGTGGCATATAAAACGGGCTTCAACGATGCCGCCAATTTCTCCCGCAGCTTTACTCGGCTGTATGGCCAGAGCCCTTCGAAGTACCGGAAAGAGACCCGCTGATCCTTACCGCCGTCAAAGCCTTGTCCCAAATGATCTCCGGCGCTGTCACCCGCAACACGCCATCCCTCACGACTACCGCGCTCGTCGAGTCGATCACGCCCCGCCGACAGTCCCACCAGCAGACCTCATACTTTCCATCCCGCATCCCCCGCGCCTCGATCACCGCGCCCCCCACGGCCGCCGCGGCCCCGTCTGCCACCTGCTTCCCGCCCCCGGCCAAATCCCCGCCTGCCGCCTTATACCGTGCATTCAATATCCAAGCTGCCAGACGCGTCGAATCGCGCGCCTTCAACCCATAACCCCGAACCGCCCCCGCTCCTCCATCCACATCGACAGCCGCCGGCGCATACCCATGTCCAATAAAATCGATACGCCCCGCAAATTTCGCCACCCCCGAAAAACACCCATAAAGATCCCGACCATCGATATAATTATCCCAATACCACGGCAGCCCCGACCCCATCGCCCCACTCAGCAATGTCGCCCAAAGGGCATTATGCACATACATTCCCCCCGGGCCCGCCTCCGCCAACCCACGCCCCGTCGTCGAAAGCCCGAACTCCCCCGTAAGCGTCGGCTTCCCATAAGCCGCACGATACCTCGCCGTCGCCGCGCTTAACACACTGTCCAGCGGTTTGCTCGTATAATAATGTGTCTGAGTAAAATCTATCCCCGGCAGCCGCCATGTCAGCGAATCCCACCGCGCATCTCCATAGCTCGTGGTGATGAGGTGATGATTCACATCGAGCCGACGCAACCATGCCGCCATCTCCGCATGCCAGTTAGCGACATCGGCGCGATGATGCACAAAATCATCCGTCCAGTCGACCTCGTTGAACAATTCCCAGCAGAGGATATGACTCGAATAGCCATACCGCGCTACGATATAGCGGAACCGGTTTCGGATCAACGCCCGCGCCCGCGCATCCGTAAAAAAATCCCAGGTATGCTCACAGGGTCCGCCATTGACCGCATTGTAGGGGTTGTCCTTCCAGTTGGGGTCTACCCTCGAAGAAACCTGCCCGTGATGATCCAGGCTCAACATCACATAGACATGCTCCCGCGTGCAATAGTCCAGCAACCAGTCCAGCAACGCCGCATTGGACTGCTGATACCTGCCGATGCCTTGATAGCCGCCCCACCCCTTAGTCCACTCCAACCCTAACCCCCAGGCCGGCATCCATACCCGGATAAAATTTCCCCCGCTGGCCGAAAGCCGCGAGATCCACCGCCGGTAGTCGAGATAAGCATTCTTCTGCGCCCAGCCCATATTCTCACCTATAGGAATAAACGCCGCCCCACCGGCAAAGCTCAAATAAGGTGATCCGGCAGACCGGATAAACCCCCGATCCTCGCCGGCCACACAGGTAAAATGCCCTCCAGGCCCCGACTGCCGGCCGCTTCGCGTCTCACAGAATAGCCGGTATGTCCAACGACCCGCCACCACAGGCGAATACCGCACCGCAAAATGCCCCGCCCCGCCACCGGAAACGCCACCGGTGACAGTATCGATCCGGCGATCCGTCATATAAAAACCATCGACCGTGTCCACCCGGCCACGCGGCCCGGCAAACACGCAACGTAGCGCGACCTCCGTATAATCATATGGATTCGTAAACAAGGAATCGAGCCCCACATTCAGCTCGAAACAACCAAACCGCTCCACTACACCCTGCTTCGCAGACACAGTTCTAAAGATCGACCGTGCGGCAAAATCCTGTCTTGCCGCTCCCCCCGCCTGCGCAGCCCGCCCGCCACCCGCAGTTACCAGCGAGGGAAGCGCCGCCAGCCCAAGCATAAAAAATATCTTCATAAGAAAAGTTTATTCAAACGTCACCTGCCTGGTATAGGAAGTCACGACCCGCCACAGCGCCGCATCGGATTCGAACACCGAATTCAGTCCTTGCTCCTCCATCGGCGGATCCCCCAGCCAGGTATCTCCTTTCTTCCACATCGTCTGCCCCTTCACCGGCCGGCCCTCGCCGCCAAAAGCCCAAAAATTACATCCGGCCAACCCCATACCCGCCGCAATGCTCTCCTTCAGCGTCCGGAACATGAGATCATAATAACGTCCCCGCAACGTCGCCGGCGTCCCCGGCTCGAAACGCTGCAGATCCCGCGGTAGGCCGAACTCTTCGATCACCATCGGCTTGCCCAGTCGACGCGCCACCGCCTCATGTTTCTGAATATAAGCCGAAGTCTTGGCCACTATATCAGCCATCGACGCCGCAATAGCCGTGTCACTGAAAAAGCCCCAGTTCTTCGGCCACACATGGATCGTCAAATAATCAATATTCTTGTCCGCATGGATATCCGCATACAACCCGATATTGTCATCGGTGCTGGCCATCCCTTCCGTGCCCGTCGTCACCAGGTGATCCGGGTCGATGCTCTTGATCAACGCCGCGGTGGCGATTACCCATCGCCGATATGCCGTATATGCCGCCGGTCGCATCGGTCGCGGCTCATTGGCCAACTCCCAGGCCATGATGGCCGGGTCTGCCGCATAACGCCGGTGTGTAATACTGTTTGTCCGGCCTACGAGTTTTCGAACCTGCCGGTCATAATCCGCTACACAGCCCGCGCAATCGTAAAACTGACTGGCCTTATCGCGCATCTCATCCCAGCTTAGCTTGCGGCGAAACAATGAATCCGCCAGCAGCCCGTTCCAGTTGAGGTATTGCAACCAGCCGCCGCTCCAATCCCAATTATTGCTCAGGTAGATCACCGCCTTCATGTTCCGCCGACCCATCTCACTCAATACAAAATCCAGCCCCCGCAAGGCCGCCTCGCTAAATATCCCTTTCCGCGGCTGCAATGCCGGCCCCACCCGGTACGATCCGTCGATCGCCCCACTGCCCTCCGCCCCCGCGAGTATGCGAAGATTCCTGACGCCATGCGCCGCGAGAAAATCCAATTCCCGCACGACCCGCGCCCTGCCGGCTTTCCCAAAACCCGCAATATTGGCCAACAGTGCCCCCTGCCAGTAATTTGCGCCGATAAAATGATACGGCC
>DASZOW010000639.1:0-2610 GCA_035550615.1 Puia sp. | reverse complement strand
GAACTTTAGCGCCATATATGAAAAAAATAATGCTATTCAGCCTGGCCGTCATGACCGCTACCCTGGCAATGGCCCAAAGCAGCACACAGGTCAGATGGACCTATACCACAAAGAAGATCGCCGCGAAAACATACGAGGTCCACATGACCGCCACTATCGGTGGCGACTTCCACATGTATGCGCAGAACGTCGGCGGTGATGGCCCCATCCCCACCAGCTTTAAATTTACCAAAAGCCCCTTGTTGACGCTGGAAGGCCCGGTCCGGGAAGTCGGAAAGATGGTCAAAAAATTCGAGACCGCCTGGAACCATGACGTCAACTATTATGAGGGGACCGTCGATTTTGTCCAGGTCGTAAAATTAAAAACCAGTGCAAAGACCGCCCTGGCCGGCCAGGTCGAGTTCATGGTCTGCGACGATCACCAATGTCTCCCTCCTTCGGATGTAGATTTCAAAGCCAATATCGGCGGGTGATGTTATGAACAAACTCTACCGTCTTCTCAGCCCCCCTTCGGTCCTTCTTGCCGTAGTCCTGCTCCTGACGCTGGTACAGCGATCCATCGCTCAATCGGATACCTCGCAAAAAGCCGTCCGTTGGGAATTCTCCGCAGAGCGCGGCTCCGACGGTAAACCCGTTCTCGTCCTTCATGCACAGATGCTGGAAGGCTGGCGGCTGTATTCTACCACCATGCCAGATAGCCTGCCGAATTCGCGGGTAGCCCTGGACAGCTCGGCAAAAGCAACCATCGCGGGTGTCGAAGAACAGGGAAAGCTGCAAACGATAAAAGAGCCGCTCTTCGACAATGCCCTTACCCGGTCGTATGCCGGTGAGACCCGGTGGATCGTAAAGCTGAGTCCCGGAAGCCGGACGGCGCCCGGGGCAGAGGGACGCGGGCAGTCCGACGGGAGCACTCCCCCCGATCTCAAGGGAACAGTGACCTTCATGGCGATCTATAAGGATTCGATCATCGGACCTACCGAAGTCCCGTTCCGTTATGGCTACGCCCCCGACGGGAGCCTGGTCGCTAAATCCACGGAGCTGCATGAGGCGACTGCGGCTTCGGGAAATCTTAAACTGACCTCCATCGATCTCGCCAATCCCGTGAACAAATGCGGCGGCACCGGCGCCGAAGCCTCCAGGGGCCTGCTGCAGATCTTTATCCTCGGCTTTCTTGGCGGACTCATAGGCTTGATCATGCCCTGTACGTTTCCCATGATCCCCCTGACCGTATCGTTCTTCACGAAGCGCGCCGCTACCAGGTCCCAGGGTATCGCCCACGCTTTTCTCTACGGATTCTTTATCTTCCTGATCTATGTATTGATCAGCGTGCCGTTTTACTTTCTCAAACAGAACGACTCGAATATTCTAAATACCATCTCGACAAGCGTCGGCCTGAATATCTTTTTCGGCGCGATCTTTATTGCCTTCGCGCTTTCCTTCTTCGGCCTTTTCGAGATCACCTTACCGAGCAGTCTCTCGAATTCGGTGGATGCAAAATCGAATATCGGCAGCGTCGGCGGTATCTTCTTCATGGCATTGACGCTCGCCATCGTATCATTTTCCTGCACAGGGCCCATCCTGGGTACGCTGCTGGTGAATGCATTGAGCCAGACCGGCGGCGCCGTTCAGCTTTCTGTAGCCATGGCCGGTTTCGGACTCGCCCTGGGTCTGCCTTTTGCGCTTTTTGCACTCTTTCCCAACTGGCTTCAATCCCTGCCACGTTCCGGTAGCTGGATGAACACGGTGAAGATCGTCTTCGGCTTCATCGAGCTGGCATTGGCGCTTAAATATTTGTCGAACGCGGACCTGGTCACGCACTGGGGACTCCTGAAACGCGAAACTTTTTTCGCCATCTGGATAGTCATCGGCGCCTGCCTGGTCCTCTATCTGTTCGGCATCATCAAATTTCATCACGACCCGCCGCCGGCAAAGCTGAGCGCTGGCCGGAAGGTCATCGGCCTGCTATTTCTGGCGTTCGTGCTCTATTTGTTGCCAGGTCTCACCAATACCCGCTACGCGAACATTGCGCTCGTAAGCGGGTTCCCGCCGCCGCTGACCTACAGCCTGTATGGCGCGGCTTCCGCCGGCAAAGGCGTCGAAGCAAACGTCGTCAACGATTTCAACAAGGCCCTGCAGTTGGCAAAAGCACAGCACAAACCCATTCTCATCGATTTCACCGGCTGGGCCTGTGTCAACTGCCGTAAGATGGAGGAGAATGTCTGGCCAAAACCCGGCGTCAGGGACCTGATCAGCAAGGATTATATCCTCGTCTCGCTGTATGTGGATGACCGCAAGCAGCTGCCCGACGATCAGCAGTTCCTTTTTACGACGGGGGATGGGTCAAAAAAAGCCATCAGGACAGTGGGCGATAAGTTCGCCACGCTTCAATCGGAGAACTTCAGCAATGCTTCCCAACCTTTTTATGTGCTGATCAGTCCAGATGAAAAATTACTGACGAAACCCGTGGGCTATACCCCCGATCCACAGGCCTATGCCCAATGGCTGTCGTGCGGTCTCGACGCCTTTAAAGCTTCGGAAGCAAAAACCGCCGGCCGCTGATCTCCTGTTTTATGCGCGGCCGCTGACCATCCCATTGTTAAAAATAAATGC
>DASZOW010000638.1:0-12404 GCA_035550615.1 Puia sp. | reverse complement strand
AATGTCGGGCGAGCCATCCGGAGTATGCAGCTCCACCATCCTCGCTTTCTCATCGACGAATGTTTCATCACGAGTCAACCCGAAACGCTCCCAGCTGTCGACCATGCTCAGGATGACCGCATACTGCGTCTGCGTACGGATATCGAAATCTCCGGCATCGAACCATCCGCCGACATTCAGTCCCGGGATATGCTCAAAAGCATGAAACCGGTCGTCCGTCGACGGCCCCTGCGCGTACAGATCGAAATGAATGTGATCCGGCGGCGCCTGCAAGGCGTCATCCAGATGCGAGGCGCCATGCCAGACTCTATAAGCTTCCTTGACATATACGTGATCCATCGCCACGGGGAAATAGTCATCCAGCGTGGGATACCAGGCCCTGTCATATACATCCCGCGCAATGCGGAAAGGAGATGTTCGCTGTCCGCCGTATTCTATCATGTACAAACCGTCCTGCTTTACGGCGGAAAAATCGAAGATGAAATAGTTATAGCGGAGATAATTCCCCCAATGGCTTATCGGTCCCCGGAATGTCCTTACAACCTCACCGTTCGCCGAGATCCTCAGCAAGGTGGCGCCGGCCAATGGACGATCGTTCCTGTCCAGCTCGATGACGGCGGTCTTCTTCTGCGCCGGATGATAACCCACCTGCGAATAAGCGATCATCGGTTTCCTCGTCCAATCGGGCACGGTATGCGCGTGGAGGAACCACTCGACGACATCCCCTGTATCGTTGCGAGGGATGAGGCTTCTTAAGACAAACCAGCCGTTCTGCGCCTGGTTCCTTCCGTCATACAGCGAGATATTCCCTTTGAGGCTCCTGATAGATACCCTATGCAGCGGGTCCCCGGGAGCCAGGGTGATCTCTTTGCCCGAGGCAAGCGGCAAAGGCTCGAACCTATGAAGATCGCTATCCCGCCGCATCTCACCGGATGGGTAGAGCGGGAAAATTCCGCTGGTCTGATCCATCGAATACATCTTATGGAAATAGGCCGCGGGTAAAAATTCGAGATTGAAACCGGCATGTCCTGGCAGCCCGGCCGGAAGCGGCTTATCGAGATGCACAGAGATCAGCACTCCGCTGTCCCTGGCTTCGACCTTTATGCTATAATTAAGATCATAAGCCGGATAGCGCAAAAACGTCTCGATCGAATTTGCCTCTTTGTTTATTGTTTTGCGGATTATCTGCGGGATGGAATCCCATTGCATCGGCGTTGAGCTTAACCGGACATCGCCGTTCGTCGCTGTTCGCACCCCGTGATGGATGATCTCGATACCGCTGGCCTTCTCATCCCCGAACAAGCCATACCGGTCGTTGAAAACAAAAATGTTCAGCCCCCGCTTTTCAAAATAGCCGGCACTGTCGATTGCCAGCCCTTTCCGGGAAGCCTGTCCATACAGGGCTCCGGCCGTTCCGAAAATACAGAGCAAAAAAACCAGCGTTCTCATATCGAACAATTTGTCAGAAATTCACCACGGCATCATACGCCTTCTTCGGTTGCAGATCCTTGTCGAAGAGCAGCGGGTAGTTCTTCCTGCCACGCCTGTCCAGCCAGCTATAGCGATCCGAAACATTCCAAAACGTCACACCCGTGATCTTTTTCCTGTATTTCCGAAAAACCTCGAAAACCATTTTATACTGGTCCAGCTGTTTCTGCTCCATCGCCGGCGTAAAACCGCCATCCGCCACATTGCCGCCATTGCCGGTTACGATCTGTCCGCCTTGATGACCGGGATATACAGAAATATCCAGTTCGGTGATCTGTACCTGCAACCCCAGGGAAGAGAAAAGCCGGATGGATTTCTCCAGCTCCTCACGCGTCGGGGTGCTGACAGACCAGTGGGCCTGTAAGCCAATACCGTTGATCGGCACGCCCCTGGCCAGCATCTTCTTCAGCATCGTATAGATCTTTTCTCTTTTCGCGGGGTTCTCGGTGTTATAATCGTTATAGAAGAGCACCGCCTTGGGGTCCGCGGCATGGGCCCACTCGAAAGCCTTTTCGATAAATTCGTCCCCGCAGATCTGGTACCAAAGCGAAGGCCGCATAACATGCGCGCTATCGTCCGCAATGGCTTCGTTTACGACATCCCAGGCATATAATTTGCCCTTGTACCTGCTGACGACCGTCGTGATATGATCCTTGAGCCGCTGTAATAATACCTCCTTCGAAACCGTGTTTCCGGACGAATCTTTAAACATCCATCGGGGAGCCTGGTTATGCCAGCATAAATTATGTCCGCGCACCCGCAAATGATTTCGCTGCGCAAACGCGACGATGGAATCCGCATCGGCCCAGTTATAAACATTTTCCTGCGGATGGATCGGCCCCATCTTCATCGCATTTTCCGGCGTCAGGCTGTTGAATTGCTGTAAGATCATCCGAGCCTCATCGCCATGCAGGTCCCGCGGAGCGACCGCCACGCCGATCGGGAAATAGTTCTTATAATAATCTTTCAGGCCTTTCGAATTTTCTTTGAAATGGCCGGGCGCCTGAGAATCCCGCGACCCGACGGTAGCGCCTTCCCGGTCATCGCCGAGGAATTTGCCGGCCCATGGAATAAAATATTTGAAATTGGGTGCATCGGTATGCCCGCCGTCATGCTGACGCCATGCCAACTGACCGGCGAGTAATCCCGAATCTACCGGCGGCATCTTCTCTTTCATATAATCGTTGGAAACGCCCAGATCGCCGGCGCCCAACAGCTTGAATACCGCGCCCGCGGCGATGGTGGCCATATAGCTGCCTTCATGATCGAGCCAGTGCGCATCCCCTTTTTCCGGAATGCCATAGCTGATAAAAGTGAGCCGCGGCGCACAAAGCGCGATCAACTCGTGCGAATCGACGTCAAGATCACACCCCGTCTTACTTCCGAACTTCCCTTCCGATGCGCCGTATTTCATAAAATTCCCCGCCATCCAGTAATATTCACCACCCGTAAGACTTTCCACGGCTTCGCCATAATTGCGTCTTAGCAATGTCGCCCCGCCTTTGCCCGAGGACCCGATCAATCCGACCGCAAACCTGGGCTCAAAGGCCAGCGTGACCAGCGCCGCTTTGCCATATCTCGACACCCCCTCGATCCCCACCTTCCTCGTATCCACTGCCGGATCGGTCTCGAGATAATCCAAGCCGCGCGCAGCGCCCCAGGCCCAGGCGCGAAGCGCCCCCCAGTCCTCCGGCTTTCGAGGCTGGCCCTTATTCACCAACCCGATGATGCCTCTCGTCATGCCCGCTCCATTATCGGCCTGTATACTGTTCGGATCTATCGTCGCATAGCCCCACCCCGCATGTATCAGTTGCTCCGTAGGGGGAAGCTCCGCCGGCCGCGGCGCAAAAAAGTTCGGTGCGGGCAGACGCGTAACGGGCGAATAGGCCGGGTATTTATCGAAGATCTGCTTGACGGACGGATCGGCCTTTATCATCATTTCTTTGAACACCGCATTCAACTTTTCCATGTCCTCGGGCGACGGCTGCGCAGGCGCAGGAAGTGCCGGACGACCGAACATCATCAGCACCGGCACCGGCCCCTTTGCATTCGCGGGTACGACCAGGGTCATTTTAATGTTCACCCCGATCAGCGGGTAGTCGCTGTTATCCACATGCCCGACCAGTTCTTTTGCGATCACAGGCATGAATCCCACCAATTCATGATCGACCACCTTCACCGTCCATGTCACCCTGGGTGTATGTGCAGGAACACGTCCATATACCTCGCGTTCGAGGTCCTCTACGATCTCAGGACGCCGCTCACGCCACCACATCCCGGCGGTCGTCACCTTCTTCCCGTCTTTTAAAGTAAGCGCATCGGGGAGCACGGGACAGGGATTGGCCTTTGCTTCATCATAGTTCGCATGATTGGGGGCGTTGGCATCGCCGCTCGGGCCTGGTCTCAACTGTGTGATCCCCAATTGCCGCATCATATTGTCATGGTCTTCCTGCGCGGTGAGGGTCACCGGCAGCGGATATCGATTCCCGTTTACAATGGTGTCCTGGGCCATCCCCTTTTGCATCAATCCCAGAACCACCAAACAGAAAAAAAATCTTTTCATGAGCTTGTGATTTAATATTGACCGCGATGCGCCATTTATTCCGTTTCAAAAGGCGATGCCGGCAATCCCTCCTTGTTGTACAGGTTCGGGTCCACCGGACTATCCGCCCATGCATATCTTACATATTTCGGCTCCTTGACCTCATCACTCCAAACGACGACCTTGTCGCCCTCTATCCGCGCATTGGCCCAGACAAATTTCTTATCGGCGCCCGCAATGGCGAATTCCTGCGGTTCTTCCCCGTCATTAGTAACCAACCCGCCATCCGTATGCGAAAATGAAATGGTTACCTTGCCACCGGCAACGGTCGCCGAACTATAAATGGGACCCGAATACACAATATTTTCTCCATACGCAATGTGCTCCGCGGCCAATGCCAGGCGATCGCCCACCGGCTTTTTCCTGTCCGGGTGGATGTCGTTCCATTCTCCCAGATCGATAGCTACCGCCATGCCCGTATTGGGAACCGACAATGACTTCAGCTGCGCCTCCCGCAGCTCCGCCCAGCCGCTTTCCGACGGCAGATAATTGTAGTCGCCAAAACCCGGAAGCTGCACATACAGGAATGGGATATCGCCTTCGTTCCACCTCGCCCGCCAATCGGCGATCATCGCCGGCTGCAGTTTTGCATATTCGGCGGCGCGGCCCGTATTAGCTTCTCCCTGGTACCAGACAAAACCTTTTATGCGATAATTCACAACCGGCGCAATCATAGCATTGTACAAAGCCGTTGGTGCATTCTGCGCGGAAAACCCGAAGCCGCCGCCAAACCGCCGCCGCGGAACGAATACCTCACCGACCTTATATTCCCAGTACCCCTTGAGGTCGACCGTATCGTTTCCGGCGATCAGGCAATATGGTTTGTCGGGAACAAAGCCGCCCTTTCCAAATGTGTTGGTCACACGGACTACAAATAGATTTTTGCCTGCTTTAAGCACACCGGCAGGAACGGCGTATCTTCTCTGCGGATACTGGTAGGTCGTATTGCCTACTTCCTTCCCATTGATATATAAAGCATCCGCATCGACGATCCTGCCCAGGAACACCTTCGCCGCCCGGCCGGTCATGGCCGCCGGCACATCGATCTCCCTCCGGTACCAAACCACCCCGTCGAGATTCCGCAACCCCTGGTCCTCCCAATAACCCGGCACCCCGATCTGCCGCCATTCCCTGGGAACATAGGCAGGACTATACCAGGGCATGGAACCCGTGAGTCCTTTATCCACCGGCCGCGGCCTATTCGGCATATTCGAAAACCTTCTATGGGTGAGGCTGTCGATATACGCAGTGTCTTTATTCTCCGTGATCGTCTTTGATATGGACGGGAAATTGGCAAAACCCTGCTCGCTCATCCACGCCTCGATAGGTGTCCCGCCGACGCTTGAATTAATGATACCTATCGGCACATGGTATTTTTCATACAGATCTTTTGCAAAAAAATAAGCCACCGCCGAAAATTCCAGTACATCCTCCGGATTGGCCGACTTCCAGGAACCCGCCGGCAGATCGTCCTTCGGTCCCTGCACATCGGTCAGCGTCGGTATCCAGAATTGTCTTATCTCCGGATAATGCGCGTTGGCTATCTCTTCCGGATAACGCACGCTATGCAATTTCATCTGGTGCACCATATTCGACTGCCCGGAGCAAAGCCATACATCCCCGACCAATATGTCGTGCAGGATTATTTTGTTCTTTCCGCTGATCTCCATGGTATAGGGACCACCCGCCTTCATGGCCGGCAGTTGCAATGCCCATTTACCATCGGGCCCTGTTTTGGATCTATAGGAGTTCCCGTTGAATTTGACGGTGACCCGTTCGCCTTTCGATGCCCAGCCCCAGATATTTATTTTTAAATCCCGCTGCAGGATCATACTGTCTCTCACAAGACGCGGCAATCTTATTTGCGCATAGGGGGTTAGATAGATCGTTAAGCATAGGATCACAAAGCTTGATCTCAGTCTCATCTTATATTATTTTTATACGGCTCGGCCTGGAAATGGAGTCGCCATTTTATTTCGAAGATAACGTTTCGGGCGGTCCGAGATAACTCGGCTTCTCACCCCCGAAGTCGACCACGATCTTTTGTAATACGACACCCGGGCTCACCCTCCAGAACTTAATGGTATGCTTACCCTTCCGGGGTACGCTATGCGTTGTAGTCTTGATGATGATGTCGTTGGATACCCAATGCCCCCAAATCCGCGGATTGGCATCGTCTTTATTGATAGCAACGGTTTGTGGCTTACCACCATCGATGGAGATGGCATATTGCAGGCCCGTCGAATCATGCCCGAAATTGAGCGTAGGAGAGAAATAAGCATTCAGCTTTACCTCGCCGGTATCATAGCAATAAAAAACATAATCGAGATGCGGACTGTTTGGCGCAGCTTCCTGTTCTTTAGCCGTTACGGGAAAAGTGGTGATGCCGTCGCCGTCCCTGCCGATACCCGGGATCGTTTTCCATTGGATGGCAGCGGTATTAGCCTTACCCGTATAATGCGCCGCCTCGATGGAGACGTAGCCATTCTTTTCATAGAACCGTGGACCGCCGGCATTCTTCGGAATGGAAGCCTCCGCGGACCGAACAGTTGGATTGGCCGCATTGGCGCCGGAACCCGCCGGATTCCCCGGAATATAGCTAACCGCCGGCATCGTTTGATGCCGTGGCTCCTGCCAGTACCTGTACCCGATATGTGTCTGGTCCATCATGTGGTTCCATTCGCCATTATTCAAATGATTGTATTCGGCTGAAATAAGCGAGTCGTTCGTATAGAACCGCTTCGCCTCGTCGGCATATTTATTCGCCAGCGGATTATTTTGTTGCGCATAGTAATGATTCCAGGCCACTGCCGTATAAAGGTCCTGCAGATTCGCACATGCCTTTACCGGGTGAAGCACCAGCTCGAAAAAAGCATCCTGGAAGGCGGCAGGCAATGCCGCGCCGATCCGTGCGGCCTCCGCTTCCAGGCGATCATAATCGTTCTTTACCCGATCCGACTCACCGTAATCCAAAAGACTATAGGTGTCCGCGTCGAGCAATTCGGGCTTCCTCCTGGAATTAAATTGAGTATATTTCCGGATGATCGCCCCGATCTCTTCCGCATGCGCCGGCCCGAACTGTTCGGCAGCCCACCGCGTACAATAGTCATCCAGGTTGCCCTCATTCCACTTGTGCACATTCCAGGCATAGTCTAAAAAAAAGGAAATAGGGAATTCCATCGGTTTGAGATCGCCGACATTCACTACCCATATTTTTCTTGCATCGTATTCATAAGCCAGGTGCATCTGTTCCCACACCCTGGCGATATTATTAGTATTCAGCCATTTGTAGTTTCTCGGGCCGCCTACATAATCAAAATGGTAGTAGATCCCGTATCCGCCGCTCCTCGGCTTGTCCATAGGCTTTGGCAGCCTGCGGATGTCACCCCAGTTATCGTCGCTCAACAATAGCGTTACATCATCGGGCACCCGCATACCTTTGTCGTAATAGTCCTGAACCTCCTTGTACAGGGCCCAGTCCTGCGGCGTTTCCGAAGCCGGTTTTCCTGTAACATCGGCAATGATCTTTCGCTGATCCGCCACGATCCTTTCCAAAAGATCGATGGCCGTACCTTCCGTCATCGGCTTATCGCCGTCGCCTCTCATCCCGAGCGTAACGATGGTCTCCCGATGATCCATATTCTCGATCCCTTGTTTCCAGAAATCCCTCAACACGGAATCGTTGGTGGTATAATCCCATGCCCCCTTGTGCGAATGTCTCCAATGCTCCGTAGCCTGGTTCATCGGTTCCTGGTGCGACGTGCCCATGACGATCCCGTATTCATCGGCCATAACGGGATTCAGCGTATCGTCGTTGTTGAATGCATTCCCCCACATGGCGGGCCAGAGATAGTTGGCCTTTAACCGCAGTAATAATTCAAAGACTTTCTCGTAGAACCGGTGGTTGAAATTGCCGAACTTCTCATGTACCCATCCGGACAATGCCGGAGCCTCATCGTTTAAAAAAATGCCCCGGTACTTTACAGAAGGCGGTCCGAACCGGTATGTTCCGTCCTTTACAAAGACCTCCCGCTTTTTCTTTACCGGCACGTCCGCCCACCAATACCATGGCGATACGCCCATTTGCCTGGATAAAGTAAAGATCCCATAGGCCGTGCCCCTGCGGTCACTGCCGGCGATCACCAGCGCATTGTCCACTCCTTTCAAGGGGTGATGAACGACCTCCAGTTGATAGGCTTCCCATTGACCATCCAGGTTGCCGACATGCAGCTTTCCGCTCTTCACCAACTGGCGGATCAAACCGGACCTTTCGATAGAACCCACAATGATGATATTTTTAACCGGCGATGACAAGGAGCTCATCACCGCCGGCTTTTTATTCGTCACTCGTTCTATATCCTGCTGGAAGAAGAAAACGGCCTTTTTTACCAGCGAATAATCGCTATCGTCTACACAAATGTCTGCAACCGAATTGCCCGACACTACTGGAAAGGCGCCTGCCACATACTTTTCCATCACGAGGTTCTGGGCATAGCCCTTTAATCCCCCAAAAAATAACGCCAGCAAAAAGGGTACTATTCGCATCTTCATAGTATTAATAGCCCGGGTTCTGATATGCCGCTTTGATCTCCGGAGTCACCTGCATGGCGTCCAGCTGCCCCTGCGGGATAGGACGCAAATAGAGAGCGGGAGTAATAGTCCGGGTTATCGTCTGCGGTGTATGATCGCCATAACTTTTGCCGCAGATCTGGTAGGTCGTGGCCAGTTTCGCCCATTCCTGCGTCCGGACCAGGTCGAACCAGCGGTAACCTTCCCCATAGTATTCGCGCGAACGTTCGGCCAGCAGATAATCGAGGGTTATCGTTGCCGGCGTGGCGGCAACCATGGCCGCGCTATTGTCCGCCACCATCGCGGTATTGGCTGCATTGCTGAACTTCCAATGCCCGGCCCGCGCGCGGATAATATTGATCAAACCGTAAGCAGTTCCGTCGTTGGCATACTTGCCGGTGATGGCGGAGGTAGGCGCGCCTTCGATAGCGGCCTCTGCGGCAATAAAGAACAGCTCCGAGAACTTGATGATATTGTACGGCCGCGTGCTTGCTGCGTTCGGATTCCCCAGACCCGTTCCGTTGTCGGTACGGTAGGCGCTTATTTTCCAAAGCCCGGGATACACGATCCTGCTGATGCCATTCGGGTCGATCACAAAATCGGCTCTACCCGGCAGTACCCCGGCGCCGACGGAACTCTTATATACCGAGTTCGAATAATCGATGGTGCCGGCCGGCTCGTCATTCAGGAAGGTCAGGATCGCGCTGTCTTCGCGCACCGGCAAAAAGTTGGCGTTATAGAACGTACCAGACCCCAAACCGGCTTCTACGAAATTGGCCCGGTATACTGTCTGGAAAGTACCGTCATAACGGGAATCATTGGTCTTGTCGGCAAATGTATTCACAATGGCGCCGATCGTGGGCGCCATGCGGATATACGGCCGGCCATACCCCTGTACCGACTGGCGCTGCACCGAATTCACATTCGACCATGAACTGGAACTTTTGCTGCTCGTGATCACAGGGTAATTCCAGGTCTGCATCCAGCAGGAAAAGTTATCAGGCGCACCGCCATTGCTATACGTAAGGCTCGCGCCATTGTACTGCTGGCTCTGTTGCGTATGGTCGGCATACAACATGATCTCGTTGTTGCGGTCGTTCGATCCGACGTTCACATCGTAAAAAGTAGGCTGCAACCCGTAAGGGCCCGGGTTCTCGATGGCGTTTACCGCCGTCGAATATGCCTGTTGAAAATAATAGCTGGCATCGTGCCCCGCCGGGTCTGCGCGACCGGAATCGGGAAATGTCGGGATATTATTGGGGTTCTTCAACCACCAGGCATAGGTCAGGTAAGCCTTGGCCAGGAGCAGCTGGGCCACCGGCTTGGTAACGGTGCCGGTCAACCGGGCAGTCATCGGCAGATTGCTGACCGCCGTCTGCAGGTCCGGGAAGATACACTTGGTGTACACGGACTGTACACTATTGCGTATGGATGTAGGCGACGGAGTGGTATTGAATTGCAGGATCCCCGCGCCCAGATCCAACGGCACGCCGCCGAATGTCTGCACCAGCAAAAAATAATCGAAAGCCCGGAAGAAATTCGCTTCCGATGTCAGCGCAGGGCTCACCCCGGCTTTGGAAGCATATTGGATCACCCCGCTGGCCGTATTGATATTGGTAAAGCAGGTATTCCAGATCACGTCCGAACGGCTCGTAGTGGAAGTGATCGTCCCCTGTCCCGTCATGTCCATGACCAAAAAGTTCCCATCGGCGCTCTGGCCGTATGTGGATTCGTCCGTACCGACCTCCAGGGTATTGTAATAATAGCCCTGTCCGTAGATGAATCGCAGATGCGCATACATTTCCGTCAATCCCCCGATGACACCGGTCTGAGTAGTGAAAAAATCCGGCGTATAGGTAGCGCGGGGCTGCTCTTGAAGGACCTTCTTGCATCCTCCCAGGACCACCGCCACCACGGTTATTCCAAGTATCGTTTTATTGAAAAGTTTCCGTTTCATTATACAAAGATTTAAAAGGTTATGTTAAGACCTACTAAAAAGCTGCGCGTAGCAGGTGTGTTGTAGCCTTGCGTCAGCAGGCGATGCAACGAGGAAGAAAGAGGTACTGCCGCATTTTGATCGGCATACGAGTTGGTTTCCGGATCAAGCCCCGTTTCATGATGGTAGGGGGACAGGGTCACGAACGGATTCTGCGCCGTAACATAGATCCGCGCCTGCGGAATGCCGAACTGCTTCGCAAACTTCGAAAAATCATATCCCAGGGAAAGCGTGCTTATCTTCAGGTAGGACCCGCTGAAATAGCTCAGCGTAGACCCGTATTCTGGATTATCCCCGCTGATCTGGCCACCCGGCTTGGGGTACTTGGCGCCGGTATTGGAAGGCGTCCAGTAGTCCACATTGAGGTTATTGCGGCGCCCGCTCATTAAATTGAGATAGCTGGCCGAGCCATACAACGTGCTGATCAGGATACCGCCGCTTTGGAAGATGCCCACGGCCGTAAAGTCGAATCCCTTATAGGCTACACGCGTATTGAAGCCGCCGATAAAGTTCGGATCGGCATTCATGATCTGCCGGTCGTCCGGATCGATGGCGCGGTTCGGTACGCCGTTTGCCCCATAACCGCCGGTATATTTTACCTTGATCTCGCCGACGTTGCCGCCCGGTTGCAGGATGGCTTCATGGCCGCCTGCACTGTCTGCCGCATTCTTCCACAACCCAATTTTCTGGTAATCGTAAATCACGTTGATGGGATGGCCCACAAACCACCAGTTCGACTGATCCGCCGGTACGCCGGATGCAAGATGTGTGACCTTGTTGCGGTTGAACGACATATTGATGCCCGCATCCCAGGTGAATCCGCTATGGGTCCGCAGGATCGTTCCCTGAAGCGAAAATTCGACACCCTTGTTCTGCGTATTGCCGACATTGCCCGTATAGCTTCCTACACCTGACGTAGGCGGAAGCGTTACGCTTTGCAGCAACCCATCCGTCTTGGTGATATAATATTCGACCGTACCTGAAAGGCGGTTCTTCAACACGGAGAAATCCACGCCATAGTTCCAGGTCTTCGAATATTCCCAACTCAGCGTGGGACTCGGCAGTTGCGATACATAATAGCCCGTGGCATAACCCGTAGCACCAAAGTTATAAACATTGGTGCTCAGCAGCCCCAGCGTGGAATAAGGATTCACGGCCTGGTTGGAAGTTTCGCCATAACCGACACGCAGCTTGAGCAGATTGACGAAAGAAACGCCTTTCATAAACGATTCGTTGGCTACATTCCATCCGGCGGAAACGGCAGGATAGGTGTGCCATTGATGCCCCGGCGCCAATACCGAAGCGCCATCCGAACGAACAGTCGCCGAGATCATATAGCGGTTGTCATACGTATACATCAGGCGGCCCATCCAGGACAACAATCCGCGTTGATAGTAGTTTTGATACTGAGGAACGCCCGGCAGAACATCGATCTCCTGGCTGGCGGTACCGATATTGTAGTATTGCAACGCATCCTCCGGAATGCCGATCCCGGATAACGAGGTACTGTTGTATTGGCTCTTCTCGGTAGAATACAATGCCAGTGCGTTTATCTGGCTTTTATTGAAAGAATGGTCATACGTCAGCAGATTCTCTATCGTCCAGTCGGTCGTATTGGCAAAGCTCGCGGACGCTGTGGAAGGAGCGGTAGGATTGTTGCTGTTGACGCCCACGGCCGTATAGGATCCACTGTTGCGTTGGTTATAATTGAGACCGACATTGACGCGGTAGGCCAGCCCTGGTACGCCC
>DASZOW010000637.1:0-19425 GCA_035550615.1 Puia sp. | reverse complement strand
ATTGCTTGTGCCGGAAATAGAGGATATTCAGGATCAGCGCAAAGATCGGCAGAGAGACGAATAGTATCTTCGGAAAGCTATGAAAGATATGCTCGATTAGATGCTCCTTGAACAGCCGGGGCTCCTCCCTGTACTCCTCATTCATCAGGATCATCCGGCGTTTGGTCATTCGCCCGAACCAGCCGTCGCGCAGGCTGTCTGGCAACGCCCGCTCCGCGGAATCATACGACTCGACATTCTTATAATCGCCATACGAACCGAAAAAATTAATGTGGTTGGGCGCATCGGCCGCCTCGATGGCATGGCGAAAACGTTTCGTATCGGCGGCAGACAGATGCGGCTGTTGCAGGCTGTCGTTATAAGCCTGGATGAGCAGCGCATTCAGCTGATCATTGGTAAAACTCAATTTTGTCGAGTCGCCATAGTTCTTTTTTATCGCGGCGATCTGGATGCCGTTGTTTTTGATCCTGGTCCGCAGGTCCGCGCGGTCATCTTCATTATCTTCCCATTTCAAATCTTTTTGCAGCCTTGCCTGGTCTGCCTGCAGCGCGGAAATGCTTCTCGAACCGCTTTTCGTCTGTTTAGACACCATATCCTCGGGCCTCTTCAGGGAAAAAAGGATGATAAAAAAGATCGCGGACGTAAAGACATACATCCGGATAGGATTCAGATAGCTCATTCGCCGGCCCCGCATGTACTCCAGGGAAAGAAAACCCGGTTTCCGAAGCAGGTACTTCACCGTTTCGAAAAACTTCCCATCAAAATGGGTAATGTCGTTAAAAAAATGCTGGACAAGATGCCAGACGGTCTCCTTCGGCTCCAGGTTCTGCTGCCCGCAGACATGGCAATACCGGCCGACTACTTCCGACTGGCAATTCAGACAATTTTTCTCTTTACGTTCCTTGAGATGGGACACAGCAGTTAAAATTTTAACTAAAATAGGTGAACTGAGGCAGTTTCACGTATTAAAAAACGGTTTTTTTCGTTCCTTTGGATATGCTCAAGCTACCTATCGGATGCCTGTTCTTGTTGATCATCACGCAGGCGAGTGAAGCCCAGTATTTCTATAAGGACCTGATCGTTAACCAGGGAACCGTCAACCGCTGGAAACTCTACCGCGACAATCGGGTCAAGGCGGTCAACCTCATCAGCACGGAAGCAGACGGCAAGCCTACCGAGGGCTTCCTGGGAGAACAGATCATCTCGGACGATTATTCTCGTATAACCACGCATACCAAATCTTCCGGTACCACGGACTCCTGGATCATTACCGACTATTCACCGCAGGGACGTATTCTGAAAAATACGGATACCAGCGATACCTATCAGAACGTATCCGAATACCGGTACGACACCCAGGGGCGCATAATCACCATCGCCGACACCTCGCTCGAGACTGATAACCATTTCAGGGAGGTAGAGGTACATCAGTGGACCTACGACAAGACCCATCCGGACAAACCGGTCTCGATGCTGAAGATCAGGGACGGCGGCGATACTACCTACGTGCGGTTCGTACTCGGGGAAAAAGGTAACGTCACCGAAGAACACGCCAGGCGGAAAGGGGAAGACCTGCCGGTGATCTACTATTACTACGATGCGGACAACCGGCTCACGGATATCGTGCGTTATAGCATTAGAGCCAAACGGCTGCTGCCCATGGACATGTTCGAATACGAGGACGGAAGATTGTCCTCCTCGCTCATCGTACCGGAAGAAGGGAACAGCTTTTACCAGAAATGGTATTACGTTTACGACGACAAGGGCCTCAAAGCAAAAGATTTCTGTTACAATAAACAAAAAGAGCTGCTGGGAAGTATCGAATACCAGTACAGCTACAAATGATCGGCTATGCGTATATTCTTTTCTCTTTTGATCATGCTGACCGGCCTGTCCGTGATGGCCCAGGACCTGGACTTTCCCGACTTCCGCCAGAAAAAGGATAATTTCTCCCACATCCGCGAAAAAGACATCCGTAGCGACGTATCGACGTTCTGCCTCGCCGGCGTAGACGAAAGCGTCGGAAAACCGCCCCTGCCCTCCATTCCGGTGGTGGACTACGGTCCGAACTTCATGAAATATGCCAATGACCATATCCAGGTGATCATCAGGACGGGGGTGTTCATCGCCGCCAGACACAAGCTGATGCAGCAGGAGGGTCATCTGCTGCGTATCGACGGCAAACCCTATTATGGCGGCATTATCGGCCAGCCCCCGCATACGACCATCGAATCGATAACCGTCGTAGTAGACAAGGATACGGTACCCATTCCCAAAACCGCTTATTTCGATCTGTACGATCCGAAGTTCAGTTTTAACGAGAACGGGGCCACCCGGACAAGGAACGGCGTCTTTCTTTCCAATGACAAGCATACCTTTTATATCTATATGCTGAATATCGACAACAAAGGAACGGAATACACATGGGTGATCCGCGACAAACAATATATGCGCCGGGTGGTGGATTTCGGGTTTCTAAACTAGAAATATGAAACGGGAGATAGTCAAAGTGATCTTGTCGATCGTGCTGTTCATGATCGTTTACCTGGTCCTGGTATCTGCGGCCGCCGTGCTCGCGGTCGTCTTCTGCTGGCTGGGTATCATGCTCATGATGCAATGGACGAATTTCCTTGGCTTGCTCTTCGGCCTGGGTATGATCGCAGCCGGCATCTCCGTCTTCATCTTTCTGGTAAAATTCATATTCGCAGTGACAAGGGACGAGAACTCCTTACGCATGGAAGTCACCGAAGAACAACAGCCGCGGCTTTTTGCGTTCATCCGCGAGCTGACAACGGCCACGGGCACAAAGTTCCCGAAAAAGATCTATTTCAGTCCCGCCGTCAACGCCGCGGTATTCTACAATTCCAGCTTCTGGAGCATGTTCCTGCCTATCCGGAAAAACCTCGAGATCGGCCTGGGTCTTGTGAACAGCGTCAATGTCAGCGAATTCAAGGCAGTGATGGCCCATGAGTTCGGCCATTTTAGCCAGCGTAGCATGCAGCTGGGCTCTTTTACCTATAACGTCAATCGGGTGATCCATAATATGCTGTATGAGAACAAAGGCTATTCTACCTTTCTCAACGCCTGGGGCAAATTGCACTGGATCACCTCGCTGTTCGCCAAACTCACGGCAAAGATCGCACAAGGGATACAACACGTCCTGCGCACCATGTACAGCCTGATCAACAAAAGCTATATGGGTCTCAGCCGGGAGATGGAGTTTCAGGCAGACGCCATTGCGGCGGGCATTTCGGGCGGAAACAACCTCGTGAGCGCGCTTAGCCGCGTAGAGGTCGCAGGGAGCTGCTACAACACCGCCCTCAGCGAGGCCAATGCCCGGGTAAAACAAAATAAGGTCTCGCGCAACATCTTTTCCAACCAGCTGACGATCTTCCGGTCCGTAGCCGAGGAATACGATCTTTCGCTGACCCACGGTCTACCGGATATCACCTATCATTTTGTGACCTCGTTCTCGCGAAGCCGCATCAATTTCCAAAATCAATGGGCCAGCCACCCTACCCTGGCAGAACGGAAAGCGCATCTCGACCGGCTGGGACTCGAACTGCCCGCCGACAAAACCAGCGCCTGGAGCCTGTTCGAAGAACCGCTGGCCCTACAGGAAAAAGCTACCACCAGCCTATACCAGACCGTAAAATTCGACGGCCCCATAGAATTCTATGACGACAGGCAATTCGAGGAACAATACCTGGGCAGGAAGAACGAATATGCCCTGCCTGCGGAATACCGCGGATATTACGAGGGCCGGTACATCGAAACCAAAGACTGGGATCTGGAAAAAGCGCTGCAGGAACCCTATACGCCGAAACGGTTCGAAGACATCTTTAACGAGGAAACCGGCCAGCTGCAGGCAGCCATCAACAGCAACAAAAAAGATGCGGAGCTGGCAAAAGCGATCCGGGAAAAGAAGATCGATGTCAAGACCTTCGATTTCGACGGGGTGAAATACGATGCCAAAGACGGTGAAAAGGTGGCCTCCCTGCTGGAAAAAGAGATCGAAACGCAGATACAGCGGCAGCGCATACTCGACAAAGAGGCCTTTTTATACTTTGTACACCGCCCGGGGCCCCAGGGCGAACGCATCTTATCGAACTACCGGCAATGGAAACGCTACCATGCCTTGTATGATGAATATGTCGGCACGGTGAACAGGGTACTACAGAAGATCAGGCCATTCTATGCCGGCGGACTGGGACTCGAGGAGGTTAACGGCATCCTCAAAAGCCTAAAGGACAAAGAGGAAAAGGATCTGAAACGCAAATACAGCGAGCTCGAGGCCACGGGCATCCTCCTGACTGACGAGAACAAAGATTTGTACACCCGCGTCCAGGCATTCCTGAGCAGGGACTACGCCTATTTTATCGATAAATCCTTTCAGAACCAGGAGCTGGATGAGCTCAAAGGACTGGCGATCGATGTTGCCAACGCCTTTAACCGATATCAGTTCAAGCTATACAAAAAAATGTTGGTAGAGCAGCTGGAAACGGCTGCCGAGACCGTTTAAGCCCCAACCGTCCGCGAAACATCTGTTCCGGTTTTCCTATCTTTAAAGAATGGCAACAGTCACCTTGGGCAGTCCTGCCGGTAGATGGGTTTTGGCGTCGACCATCCTGGCATCAGCCATGGCCTTTATCGACAGCACCGCGCTGAATGTAGTGTTGCCATCCCTTCAAAAAGGCCTGGGAGCTACCGTAGCCGGCCTATTCTGGATACTCAATGCCTACCTCCTCATGCTGGCCGCCCTCATCCTCGTCGGCGGCTCACTGGGCGACAGGCTCGGCCGCAAGCGGATATTCATGATCGGTATCTTCATCTTCATCTGTGCAAGCGCCGCCTGCGGACTCGCACCGGACACGGCCTGGCTCATCGGCTTTCGCGTCATCCAGGGTCTGGGCGGGGCCCTGATGATCCCGGGCAGTCTTTCGCTTCTCAGCTCCTCCATCGACCCAAAGGAAAGAGGCAAGGCCATCGGCACCTGGTCGGCAATCACCACCATCGTCACCATCGGCGGCCCGGTGATGGGCGGAGCGCTTGCGGATGCCGGTCTGTGGCGATACATCTTTTTTATCAATGTTCCTATCGGCATCATCGCCTTGCTGATCCTCTGGCACCATGTTGCTGAAAACAAGGCCGCTGCCGAAGCTTCGGCTATAGATCTGCCCGGCGTGCTGGCGATCGCCCTGGGACTGGCGGCCCTGACCTTTGGATTCCTGCGAATGCCGGCAGTAGGCTTCCGCCACTGGTCTGTTGTGGGATCGCTGACGACCGGCATCGTACTGCTGATACTCTTTGTGGTCATCGAAGCAAAAAGTGCTCATCCTATGATGCCGCTGCGGCTGTTCACGAATACGACGTTCACCGGCGTCAATCTGCTGACGTTTTTTCTATACGCCGGGCTGGGAACAGGAATGTTATTTCTTAGCCTCGATATGGTACAGGCGCAGGGATATAGTCAGCTGGACTCCGGCCTGACCTTCCTGCCCTTTACGCTGCTGATGATCGGCATCGCCCGGCCCGCCGGCGCCTGGGCCGACAAACTCGGTCCCCGGCCTTTTCTGATAGCCGGCCCCTTAACCGCAGGCTGCGGTCTCCTGATCCTGTCATTCACCGGCGAAACTTCTGGGCCATCCACCTACTGGACCAGCTTTTTTCCCGGTATCCTCGTCTTTGGACTGGGCATGTCCTTTACCGTTGCCCCGCTGACGACCACCGTCATGAGCGCCGTAGGCGACCAGTATTCTGGAGTGGCATCCGGCATCAACAACGCCCTGACACGCGTCGCCAACGTATTCGCCAATGCTATCTTCGGCGCACTGGCCGTGTTCCTTTTTTCCCAGGCCCTGCATCACCGGCTGGATGCTGTGCAGCTGCCCGCCTCTGTAAAACATGAAATGCTGGCGCAGGCCGGCGATCTCGGCAATGCGCATATTCCACCCGATGCTACGGCTAAACAAACGGTAGCGTCGATCTTTAGGTCCGGTTTTGTAGATGTGTATCAGCATATCCTGCGCATCGCCGCGGCCCTCGCATTCACGGGTGCGGCAATGGGTGCGATGTTTGTACGGCGCCGCCGGCCATCGCCTTAGATCAATTTATCCACCGTCACAGGCAGCTCCCTGACACGCTTTCCAGTAGCATGGTATACGGCATTCGCAATGCCGGCGGTAAGCCCTACCAGACCGATCTCGCCCAGCCCCTTGGCCCCCGTAGGATCGATCAGCGTATCGGGCTTGTCGATGAAATAGATCTCCACCTCAGGGGTATCGGCATGCACGGGTACATGATAATCGGCAAGGTTATTATTGACATAACGGCCCCAACGATGATCGACAACTCCCGCCTCCATCAGGGCAATGCCGATCCCCCAGGTGATGGCGCCAAGCACCTGGCTCCGCGCCGTCTTCGGGTTCAGCACCCTTCCGCCATCCGCTGAATGGAATAAGGCCGGTAACCGACCATATTGAATACCTGCTCTCGTTTCAAAGCGACCTGCACGGGCTTACCGGTTTTTTTCGCCGCCAGCACAGCCATCATCTCCTGCGGCCACATCCGGGAGGAACTGCCGAAGGCGCCGCCTACATATGGAGAGCTGACCTTGACATGATCCTCCTCTAGCTGAAAATATTTGGCAAATTGTTGCCGGGTGGTCCTGACTCCCTGCGACTTATTGAAGATGTACAGAAGCCCGTCGCCTTCCCAATAAGCTGTCGTCGCATGCGGTTCCATGGGATTGTGCACCTGGACTGGGGTCCGGTATTCCTGCCTGACGATCACCGCAGCTGCATTCAACGCCGCCGCAGTCCCCCTGGAATGATCCGTAGGCTTTTCCGGCCTGACCGCCGTGTCGAGCGCCCCGGGAAAATTTGTCTGGTGATCTTCTTGTTTATATCGGACCTGCACCGTGGACGCGGCATATTCCGCTGCTTCAATGCTCAAGGCCACGACCATGGCCACGGGCTGACCCGCGAACCGCACCTGGTCATCCAGGAAAGGTTTGAATTCGGCTCCTGCAAAGATCGGGATCGCCGACATGGGATTATGCTGATAGCCGGGTACCTCCGGCGCATTCAGATGGCTTAAGACGACGAGAACACCGGGTATCTTCACTGCCCGCGAGGTGTCGATGGAAACGATCCGCCCTTTGGCTACCGGGCTGGTGATCACGGATCCATAAGTCATCTCCCTAAAATGGTAGTCGGCGGCATACCTGGCCGAGCCGGTGACCTTTGCCCGGCCTTCGATCCGGTCTATCGGCTTTCCCAATGCGGTATATACATCGTCTTTCATCGGAAAAAAGGCCGAAAAAATCATGCCTCTCTCAAAGTCCGCGCGTTTCCGTTATATTTGGTTATGAACCTCCATATCCAACGATTGCTCTCAGGCATAGCTACCCTTGGCCTGTCTCTTGGCCTATGCAAGGCCCAAACCGGCACAACCACAGTCACGGAATGGCAAGACGGCAAAAACGGCGCAATATCTATAACGTATGATGACGCCTCGCGCCACCAGTTTACCCGCGCACTGCCACTGATGCAACGGCTAAAGCTGCCCGCCACCTTCTTTGTCATCACCGGTCCGATCACTGGCTCTCGATACCACGGCAAATTTGTAGGCCGGCCGGTGCAGGAGATCATTAAGGAGTCTGCTACAGTGCCCACCGATGAACATAATTTCCTGGAACGATGCTCGGCCGCAGGCTACCTGGGCTTCCAGGGAACGATCTCCTACCATACCCGCGCGGGCGGCCTCTACTCATCGGGGAAAAAACAGCAAGCCTATCATCTCATGGATAGCCTCTACGCCAAAGTACGCCACGGGGACTTTAAACGGGGATACGAACCCTGCCCGGAATACAAAGAGGCCATCGGCTCTAGCTGGGACGATTTCCGCAAAGACGCAGCCGACGGCTACGAGATCGCCAGCCATTCCATCACACATGCCACCATGCCCGGTATGGATGAGGCCAATATCCGCTATGAGCTGGAAAAAAGCAAAGAAGAGATCAAAGATCAGCTGGGTGACAAATACACCTTCTCGGCGGAAGTTCCCTACGGCTATGAGGACGAGAGGGTAATGCAGATCGCCTACAAGATTTACCCGGCCTTACGCAACCGCATGCCGGAACCCTTTCTGAAAGAGATCGACCGCGCCAGTAAAATGCCTCCCCATCCGGCCGGCAAAGACTACGTCCAATGGCAGCGCGGCCCCCTCCATAAAACGCCCTTATCGCTGATGGAGTCCTGGGTGGACACGGCCTGCGCCAACAAGGACACCTGGCTGGTGCTCGTATTCCACGGCATCGACAGCCTGGGCTGGGAATGGACACCGATACCCAAACTGGAAGAATATTTCAAATACATCAAGGCGAGACAAGAAAATCTCTGGGTAGCCACCTTCGGCGACGCCACACGCTACATGCGCGAACGCGAACATGCCAAAATAAACGCGGAAAACAAGAACGGGACCATCGTCGTTTCGCTTACGCACTCGCTCGACCCCACCATGTACGATCTGCCCCTGACACTCAAGACCTACATCCCCCGACAATGGAAAAAGGTCACTGTAACGCAGGGCTCGGCCAAACAACAACCCGCCGTCCGGCATGATGCACAAGGCGCCTACATTCTCTACCAGCTAAAACCGAATACCTCTAACGCATTGCTCCGGCCATGAAACGAAACCATCAACGGCACATTTACATCGTCGCATTGATCATGCTGACGTTCTTCGTCATCTCCTTTCTCACCAACATCATCGGCGCCCTGAATCCGGACTTCATCAGCGGATTCCATCTGAGCCTCACGCTGGCCGCATTCCTGCCTTTCGCTTTTTTCATCGCGTACGGACTGGTATCCATCCCCACAGGCATGCTGCTCGAGCGATACAAGGAAAAGAAGATCATGATCGCCGGATTCGTCGTAGCCTTTATCGGTTCATTACTGCTCGCCGTGATCCACAATTATCTAAGCGCTATCGTCTCTCTGTTCCTCATCGGGTGCGGCATGGCCATGTTGCAGGTGGTCATCAATCCGCTGTTACGTACTTCCGGCGGGGAAGAACATTATGCCTTCAATTCCGTTTTGGCGCAACTGATCTTCGGTGCTGCCTCTTTTATCAGTCCCATGGTCTACAGCTATTTCGCCCAAAACCTGAAAGGTCAGACCACGGGCCTGTTGGGCACGTTCGCCCGCATCGTACCGGCAGGTCTGCCCTGGATCTCACTCTACTGGATCTTCACAGTGATCTCTCTGCTGATGATCATCGTTATCCGGATGTCGCGTTTCCCGGTGGTCGAGCTGAAGGCCGATGAAACGGCCGGACCGCTGCAGACACATCTTATGCTGTTCAAAAAACGGACCGTCATCCTTTTCTTCATCGGCATGATCTGCTATGTGGGAACGGAACAAGGCATCGCCAACTGGATCTCGAAATTCCTCGAGACCTACCACCACTATGACCCGCAAACCAAAGGAGCCGATACCGTCGCCTATTTCTGGGGATTCATGACCGCAGGCGGCGTCGTCGGCCTCTTCCTGTTAAAGATATTGGATAGCCGCAAAGTGCTCATCGGCTTTACGATCGCAGCGCTGATCTGTCTGAGCGCGGCATTTTTCGGCAGCGGCCCGACGGCATTGATCGCATTCCCGGCCGTAGGCTTCTTTGCCTCGGTGATGTATCCGATCATCTTCTCCTTGGCGCTTAATTCCATCGACGAACATCATGGCTCCTTTGCCGGCATCATGGTAACAGGCATCATCGGCGGCGCCATCGTCCCGCTCATCATCGGCGGACTGGGCGATGCCCTGGGTCTGCGCACCGGCATGTTCTTCTTATATGGCACGCTCGGCTATATCCTCAGCATCGGATTCTGGGCCAAACCGCTGATCGCCAACCAAACGGTCTTTAACAAAAACGAAAAGACGACATGAAGGACCCGAAAGTCATAGGCATCGATCTCGGCGCCACCAACATCCGCGGCGCAGTGGTTCAACGCCAAACGTTGTCCGATATCATGTCCGTACGCATCCACAGCGACGGCGAAGCAGAGGACGTACTCAACGATATCTATCTCGTCATCGACCGGCTTCTCACCCCCGACATCTCGGCCATCGGCATCGGCGTGCCAAGTGTTGTGGATGTTGCCGAAGGCATCGTCTACGACGTCCAGTATATTCCTGCCTGGAAAGAGGTCCCCCTCAAGCGATTGCTCGAAACCCGCTATGATAAACCGGTATACGTGAACAACGATGCCAACTGCTTCGCCCTCGGCGAGTATTATTTCGGCAAAGGCCGGGACGCTGCCTCCATGGTCGGCCTCACCATCGGAACCGGCCTCGGCGGCGGCATCATCATCCACGACAAGCTATTCGCAGGCTATAACTGCGGCGCAGGGGAATTTGGCTTGCTGCCCTACAAGGACAATATCCTGGAATATTATTGCAGCGGGTCATTTTTCAACAATGTCCACCACCTCGACGGTTTACACGTCTACGAAAAGGCAAAAAAAGGCGACCCCGAAGCGCTTCAACTCTACGCAGAGCTGGGCGACCATGTCGGCAACGCCATCAAAGCCGTGATATATACTTATGACCCACAGCTGATCGTGCTGGGCGGCTCGGTAAGCCAGTCCTACGAATGGTTCCGCGAAACAATGTGGGCCGCCGTCCGAACACTGGCGTACAGCAAAACGGCCGAACGGATCCGTATAGAAATATCTGAACTTCAAAATAGCGGCATCCTTGGCGCTGCCGCACTTTATTATGATGCACAACAATAGCAAAATGACACGAATAGTCCTCCTGGCGGCATTTTCGCTCCTGCTAACCCGCACATTTGCGCAAACCACCATGATCTTAAAAGACGACTGGCAAATGCAATCGTCAACCCGCATCGCCGACCACGGCGCCGCCATCTCTCAACCCGGCTATGCGCCAAAAGACTGGTACAACGTCAGCGTGCCGACTACCATCATCGCCGGCCTCCTGGCAAACAAAGTATACGACTTCGATCCCTTTTATGGCATGGATTTCCAAAAGCTTAAAGACCCGATCCTCGATTCGACCTGGTGGTTTCGCCGCGAATTTGCCCTGCCGGCAACCGACAAAGGCAGGGACGTCGTGCTTAAGCTGCATGGCATCAACGATAAAGCCAACATTTGGCTGAATGGGACACTGATAGCCGACTCCGGCAGGATCATGAACCCTTACCGCATCATCGAGCTCGACGTCACAAAATTCATGCACACCGGCGCCAACGTGCTGGCGCTGGAGATCAGACGCCCCTTCAACCCGCAACACAGAGGCGGCGACCTGGCCATCGACTACGCGGACTGGATTCATTACCCTCCGGATTACAACGGTGGTATCGTCAACGACATCGAGATCAAAACCTATGACCGCGTAGGCATCCAATATCCACTGGTCACCACTCATTTCGATCAGGTCGGCGGAGCCGGCGGAAACCGCCTGTCCCTTGACGTCGCCCACCTCACGGTCGATGCGCTGGTCACCAACTATTCCGCCTCTCCCCAGGACGTAATCGTCAAAGGCCGGATCAACAACGACATCAGCTTTGAAAAGAAAGTGCACCTGGCAGCCAACGACATTGCCGACGTCATCTTTACTCCAGCCGATTTCCCGCAGCTCAATATCAAAAACCCGCATATCTGGTGGCCTTGGCAATACGGCAAACCCGAACTGAACCACCTCGAGCTTTCCGTCCTCCGTAACGGCGCAGTCAGCAATACCATCGCAGAACATTTCGGCATCCGCGAGATCACCTCGGAATTCATCGACAACAAGTCCCGGGTGTTCATCGTCAATGGCAAACGCATCATGATCCGCGGCGCGGCCTGGTCGCCGGATATCTTTCAACGTCGCTCGACCCGTCGCCAGGAACAGGAGATACGCCTCTACCGCGACATGCACATGAACCTCATCCGCTCGGAAGGAAAAATGGAAGACGATAATTTCTACGCCCTTTGTGATAAATATGGAATGCTGGTAATGACAGGCTGGATGTGCTGCGGCGCATGGCAGTATCCGGAAAACTGGGACGCGGCCAAACGCGCATCGGCGATGGCCTCGGACAGCAGCGTGATGCTCTGGCTACGCAACAAACCGAGCCTCATGGTCTGGCTGAACGGCAGCGACATGCCGCCTCGTGACACGAGCGTGGAGCGTGATTACCTGGACATCGAAAAGGCGCTCAAATGGCCCAATCCGACGATCTCCACCGCCAATGGCAGCAAATCTCTGGTATCGGGTTACAGTGGGGTAAAAATGGCCGGCCCTTATGAATGGGTGCCTCCGATCTACTGGGAAACCGATTCGGCACAGAAATATGGCGGTATGTGGAGCTTTGCGACGGAGATCTCACCAGGTCCCTCCATCCCTCCCTATGAGAGCCTGATCAAATTCATTCCCAAAGACTCGCTTTGGTTTACGACGGCGACATGGCGATATCATTGCGGCACGATGAAATTCGGGACCACCGATACATTCGATAATGCACTGCAGGCACGCTACGGAAAGGCCAGGGACATCATGGACTACCTCGCCAAGGCACAGGCGCAGAACTATGAAGCGCACCGCGCCATGATGGAAGCCTATGGCCTGCATAAATACCATACCGCCACCGGCGTGGTTCAGTGGATGGGCAGCAATCCCTGGCCCGGTCTCATCTGGCATACTTATGATTATTACCTCAACCCGGCAGGCACCTATTTTGGGATGAAGAAATCTCTGGAGCCGCTGCACATCATGTATTCGTATGCCAGTAACGATGTGTATATCACCAATAGCCTGTTGCAACGATTCTCCGGTCTGAAAGCCGAAGCCGCCATTTATAACCTCGACGGCAGCCGGAAATATTCCAACCGGGTCATAGCCGACGTCGAGCCCGACAGCATCTATAAATGTTTCAGCCTGCCTCCTCCCGACGGCCTGTCGGCCACCTATTTCCTGCGACTACAGCTCTCAGACGCCCGGGGCGCCGTACAAAGTATCAACTGGTACTGGCTGTCCAAAAAAGGCGATGTCCTCGACTGGAAAAGATCGACCTGGTACACGACACCAGAGACGAGCTATGCCGACTACACGGCGCTCCAAACCCTCGGAAAGACGACCCTGCACATCGTCACCACCGGCGGCATGGCATCACGCGACAGCTCGACGCACAATATCACCGTCACCAATACTGGCAGCACCGTGGCCTTCCAGGTCCACCTGCGCGCCCTCAAAGGCCAATCCGGCGACGATATCCTGCCGGTGATCTTCAGTGATAATTATTTCGAGTTGGCTCCGGGTGAAAAACGCACGATCCGCTGCAGCTATGCCGTAAAAGATGCCGAAGACGCGACACCCTTCTTCGTGGTCACGGCATGGAATGCCGACACGCGCTAAAGTCATGGTCAATCTACCGCTAAAGTCACGGTCAATCTTCCGGGATAAGCTCCTGCGCGGCGCCCGCAGGCCGGGCCATCAGCCCCAGCGAAGCCAAAAATTCTTGCGCCCGGACACAGGTGGCGAGATTCCACGGGGCCTTGTTGAAAAAGCCATGTACCTGGCCTTCGGCCACCCAGCCGTCGCACTCCCTACCCGCCTTTTTCAGTATGACCCGCAGGCTGTCCCCTGCCGGCTTCCATTTGTCCCTGCTCCCGTAAAAGAAGATCGCGGGTGGCAGACGGGCGCTGCCTTGCTGAAACGGCTCAACGGCGGGGTTATCGGTTAACGAATACGCGGGATTGAACAGCACCAACGCCCTCGCGGCTATGGGTATAGATAGATCATCCGCCGGATCGTTGTGCCCCGGGCTTAACAACGCCATCGTTGCGAGATGACCGCCGGCCGACGCGCCGCCTAAGATGATCCGGTCGGCGTCGATATTCAATCGCCTGGCATGACCAACTATCCACCGTATAGCGCTCCTGGCATCTACTATACCGGTATCCCTGCCAAGCAGCCGGTAATTGGCCGTTACCGCCTCTATACCCTGTTGTGCAAAATAGTGACACTGCCAGTTGAGCTGGGATTTGTCTCCCGAAATCCAACTCCCGCCATGGAACAACACGATCACGGGCAAAGGTCCCGTGGAACTGTCGGGAGCAAAGACATCCAGTTTCAGCTCATCGGCCCCTACCCTTTTGTAAACATGCGTCGATACCCGTATAGCCGGCGACTCAGCCGCAACACCCCCGTTACCCGCCCACGGATCCCTGGCCGGCGCATCGGAGTACACGATGTATGCCAGCCCCCTGATCTCATACCGGTCATCCGGATTCAACACCTTCACCCGCACGGAATGCTTTCCCTTTGGCAACGGATATTTCCAGGCGACCTCGAGACGCCGTGTCGTAAAGTCTGTCGGCAGATCGGGGCTCCCGATCTTTTTTCCATCCAGCCATACTTCCGTCTGAAAGATATAGTCGGGACTCCTGGCATTCCTGGCACGCGCGGCGCCCGTCAGAATAAATCCCGTCCCATCGAAATCGAAAACGATCTCATGATCCGCATTCATCGCGGCTTCTTCCTTCTTTACAGGATACATGCCCGGAAAGCTTTGCTCCAACCGCACAGGCTTGGGTTCCTGCGTGAGGATCGAAATGTTGGACCCGTCGACCCTGCCTCCATTGCGCTTGATGTTCTCCACCGCATGCCGGTATCCGATGGCATACACTTTATTCAGCGAAATGGTGGTATACTTGAAATCGATGTCCTCCGCCCCGGCCAATCCCTTCTTCCAATATTCCGGCAGCTTGTCATAACCCAGCACCGTTCCGAGTATACCGCCGACCGAAGACGGATTACAGTCGGCATCCTGGCCCGCCCGCGCGGCAATATCTAGCGTCCGGCCAAAATCTCCATTGCCATACAACAACGCCATGACCACATACGCGCTATTGATGGTCGCATCGATATCAAAGGGTAGAAAAACTCCCTCCGGGCACGCCCGGTCGCTGGACCATTTCTTTTGCAGCTCGAACCACGTGGAATGCCAGTCGGGATACTGCTGGTGCCACCGGATCACGTCGCTTATGCACTGGCGGTAGTGGCTGCCCTCTGGAATGGCTTTCAGGGCTTCATTGACGATCCAGTCGACGTCGCTGGATAAAAAGGCCAGCGAATACATGGCGCCGAAATACACCCCGCCATACCAGCCGTCGCCATAGTTCATGATATGGCCGATCTTGTCGCTGATGGCAGACGCGGCATTCGGCATCCCCGGACTCATCAGACCGGCATAGTCGGATTCGATCTCATAGTCGATATCGTCGGCATGCGGGCTATTGATCCAGTTGCCGCTCTCGGGCGGCTTGATCCCGTGGAGGATATTGTAACGGGCCGCCTGGTTGGCGTGCCAAAGCTTATACCCGGCATGGGCAAAGGCATTCGCAAAGGAGTCCACCGGCGCATCCAATCCCAGTCGCTCGAAAACATCCACAAACGTCAGGTCCATATACAGATCGTCATACAACCCCGGCGTTTCGAGCATGGTCTTCCGGATATATCCCTCACTATAGAACAGGGGCTGATAATCCTGGATAAAGGTGCCGTTGTATTTGAATTCGTATGGACCGCCGAACGTCACTCCAATGGTTTGACCGGCCCAGCCACCCTTGATCTTGTCCCGCAGCGCCGCCTCGGATATCCTGACGGTGCTCCCCAGGTGAACATTATGCTTCTGCGCAGCTACAGGCAAAGCGATGGCCGTCATCAATAGGGCTTTCAGAAACTTTTTCATTTCAAGCTATTGTAATGTTTTAAAAAAAGGGCCATGTTGTCTTTATGCAAAACAAATACGCCCTGGTCTTTATGGGCTTCTAACAGATCGACGAGTTCTTTGACTCTTTTTTCGATTGCCGCGGCATCCGCACCCGAGACCTTCAGCTTGACAATCTCGAGATCGCCAATGGCATAGTCGAGCGCCAGGCTCAGTCTTGTCAGACCGGCCGCTTCTGTCTGTTCCCGGCATTCGCGTAGGACGGCAGCCGCGGAATCGAGCTGCACGGCGGTTTTGATCCGGGTATAGGGGATACTCGCATCCTGGCGGACGATACTTTCCATCGCCCGGTAGGCCGTAAGCGCCACCTGAGCGGATTGGCCATACCGCGCCCGCAACATTTCGCCGGCCACCGAATCTACATTCCTTTCGGGGTCCCACGCCAATGCGGCAAGAACATAGTGATTCAGCTCGTATGTACCCCAGTCGCCGGGCTCGCAATACGTGGATACGCCACGAAAACCCTGCGCCGTATACCATCGAAGCTCGTGTTGCATGAAATGCGGCAATATCACCGGCAGGGAATGCCAGGCATACTTGCGGTAATACGTATACACGCCCATATCGCCCGTATATCGCTCCCGCCAGTGTTTTACCGCGCGGAAATATTGCGCATTGGGTTTCATCGACGTATCGTAAACCGGTCGCTCGAAACTTTGATCGATAGGACAAAGATCCACCAGCACATCGGGATTCAGCTCCACCCGCATGGGCGGTTCCAATACCTGGCCGTATGCGATGATCTCGAGCTTGAGCCCCGGCCGTATGGTCTTCAAAAGGGAATCTACGCTGTTCATCAATGCTGCCTGCCGGTCTACGGCCGTTCCCAAAGCAGCCATCTCGGGACACTGCGCCCATCTGGCTACGTCCGGGGGCCAACAGTCGAACACATCGATCTCGGGATGCCGGCGAAGATAGACATCGATATTATGGAGAAAATAGTTTACGGCATCCGGATCGGCGGTGTTGAACACGAGATTCATGGTCGAATCGGGCGCCCCCGCGCGATTACGCCCGAACCATTCGGGATGCTGCCGGAACAACCGCCCGCTGTCCATGCCGGCGCTGATGTAGTTCTGATAGCCATGGCCGCCGACTTCCACCAGGATCCCACGCTTTTTGAGCTCGGGGGTCAACGCCTCACGCCAGTGATCCCATTTTACTCTGCCTGCCCCCTGGTAGTTCAGCGGGACCTGCAAGACATTCAGACCCACCTTGGGCATCCATTCGATCAGCTGCCGTAGATTTTCGATGGTATGGCTGCGACCTTCTTCTACGTCCATCTTTCGATAGGCTAAAGCGGGCTGCCGGCTCACCGGAACCGTGCAGTCATAGTCGAGCGACGACACGGAAGGTATATGTTCGGCCTGCCCACGATAGAAGTCGAACTGCGGCGCCGCCCAGACGCATCCGAGCCTATGCAGGAGATCATAGACGGCATACAACAACGCCCGGTCGGATCCGCCGGTCAACACGAGGTCCCGACCCTCTCGCCCGATATGATAAGCCTCCTCCGCCAGCGAATCCACCCGCCTCAACACGATCGCCGGCCGTGTCACCAGCGACCTCACGTCGAATTTCGCACCGCTTATAGTAGCGAGATAACGCGCCAGCTCTCCGCCAGCGAACCGCTTCGTTACCGATGCATCTCCCGCGATCCGGATCACCGCCAACGCTTTGCCATTCTTAGCCAGCGGGAAATGCCTAGGTCCATATTCCGGTGAATCGCCCGGTCCCTCCTTGCCCATCCGGAGGCTGTCGCCAAGGGCAAGATACCGGTTATGGGAAATGATGGTTTCCGGCCGGGCCGTTCCCTTTCTTCCGGCATTGAAGACGACCACCCCGTTAGCGGTGACGATCGTATTGTTGCGAACGATATTATGAGCACGACCCTGTGTAATATTGAAAACGCCCCACTCGTTTGCATTGACTTTTCGGCGGATGATAGTGTTGTCTTCGATAAGACAATCCGCTCCACGCCAAAGCGCGAGGAACTGCTGGTAATCATCGCTGCGGTTCCGGTAGATATGGAAATGCCGATAATCGGGATTTTTCTTTACATCCGTCCACGTGACTTCAAGGAAGCCCTGGTTGTCGCGCGTCTCATTGTCATGGATGGAAATATCGGTCTTCGGATAGCGGGCATCGTCGATCTCCAACGCTCCACCATCCGCTCCGCTTCCATACGCATCGGGTCCCCAGCCGATCCGTGGATCGACCACGCTATAATTGACGATGCGGTTATAACATACCTCCTGGTGATCGGCGCCCAGCCAGATGCCCAGCGGTCCCCAGTTCCACTCCTTCAACACCCTGTTACAGTCGTGAATATAGTTGTGCGTGATCAACGCCCAGGCGCCATTGCTACGGATGCCCGCAACGCAATCTCTGATCTCATTGTTACGAACGATACAATGCTCCGCCGTCCTCCCAAGATGGATGGCGCCCATCTCCCACACGACCCACCCATCGCCCCTATACTCCACAGGGGAATAAGCCGCCGTCCCGCTAAAGCTCAGATTCTCTACGATCACCCAGCTTCCACCCACCCGGATACAATTCCCGTATGTTCCATCATTGAACACGGGGTTGGTAAACTCCGGCGCCGGATAAGCTGCATCGCCATAATCGGTCAGCACGATCGGCCTTGCCCGCGTTCCGGAATCGGCGACCACCAGACGGCCATTGAAGATGGAGCCGCGCCGGAAACAAACGGAATCGCCGGGATGCAACGCCGTTCGCTTCAAAGGTGCGAAAGTTTTCCAGGGCTCGGCCGCCGACGTACCGGTATTCGCGTCATTCCCGAACCGCGAGTCAAGAAAATAGACCCCGCCGGCGAAGACCCGGGTGACGATCAAAAAAAACGTTATCGTGAAACAGGTTCTCATCTATTGAAAAACGGGGGTTACGAGATTGGCCGTATCGAGCTTCATCAGGTTGATCCAGTTGTCTGCCGTTACCTGCGTGCCGTTATAAATAAAATGATCGAACACGAACCCATCGAAAGGATGCGCAGGATCACCCCCCTGGATATAGTTGGGAAAACCGCTTGTCGTATCCTGCTTCACATTCCAGTCTTTAAACACCATACCATGGATCAATTCAGGACTCGCGGGATTGGGCGAAATGCGGAAGATCAGCGGCACCGGCGTCTCGGTAACGAGGTCGTCGATCAGGAAATTCTGCTGCGACCCGCTCATATTCCCCGCCGCGAATTTATCGCCGACGCAGCTGATTACGCCACGGTTCACGGCATCGTTATTCCATTCTCCATGCAGGATATCGGTCCGGCTGATCGTTACGTCCGTCGCATTGGCATTGCCCCAGCTGAGCTGAATGGCGCCGCCGTTGTTGAGCTGCCAGAGCACGCAATCACTGACCTGGATATTGGGCCGGTATACCTTGATATTGTCGTCGTTCGCCCAGACAAAACAGTTGGACACCGTGGAATTGTCATACACGGCGATGCCGTCGCAATTATACGTCCAGCCGCCGATGACCTTTACCCAGCTCACGGTATTGTTCTTTCCGATCAGTCGCACGGCAAAATATTTGGTATCGGCGATCGTAATGCCTTCCAGGTTAATATTGTTGCTCTGCGTAATGTCTTCCACACAATGGGATTGC
>DASZOW010000636.1:0-2486 GCA_035550615.1 Puia sp. | reverse complement strand
GAAGATAAGACTGTTCCCTATGCAGTGGAAAAGGCGATCCCGCAGATCGGGAAACTGGTTGCTGCGATAACGGACAAGATGCTTGCCGGCGGCCGGCTTTTTTATATCGGCGCCGGGACCAGCGGCCGGCTGGGGGTATTGGATGCGAGTGAGATACCACCGACATACGGTATGCCTTTTGATCTGATCATCGGCGTGATCGCGGGCGGGGAGACGGCGATCCGGAAACCCGTGGAGAATGCAGAGGACGATGGCCGGCAGGGGTGGCTGGACCTGGAAGAGTGGGCTATATGCGATAAAGATATCGTCGTGGGAGTAGCGGCCAGCGGGACTACACCCTATGTCATCGGCGCCCTCGAAGAATGCCGTAAACGAAATATTCCGACCGGTTGTATAGTATGTAATCCCGGCAGTCCGATAGCGGAACGGGCGGATTACCCGGTGGAGGTCGTCGTCGGCCCCGAATTCGTCACCGGGAGTACACGGATGAAAAGCGGTACTGCCCAGAAATTGGTATTGAACATGTTATCTACAGCCGTGATGATCCGGATCGGAAGGGTAGAGGACAACAAGATGGTCAACATGCAGCTAACCAACAGTAAGCTGGTGGACCGCGGAACAAAGATGGTAATGGAAGGCACGGGGCTAACGGATTATGAGCAGGCCAAGGAACTATTGCTGCGATCGGGAAGTGTGAAAAAAGCCGTAGATTCGGCTAGTACGTCATGATGCAGGGCCGCCGGGGGGCGGCTTCAAACTATGGATTATGCACGAGATAGAACCTTTTTACAATTGGCGCCATATCTATGTGAGCGAGGAGGACGAGCGATCGCCTTTTTATGGAAGGGTTTATTCTGAATTCGAATTCTCTCAAACCATCTACAACTACTACATCCATCCACAATGGGATGAGTTCGGGTCGCGGACCTTGTATCTTAAAGTGTTGGTGGCGGACTATGATGAGCATTATGTGATCATCGAGCTGTTCGGCGAGTGGAATGACGCCATAGAGAATGACATTATGAGCCTGAAACGCGAGGTGTCGGATAAGTTCTTCGAGTTCGGCATTACGAAGTTTATCCTCATCGCGGAAAATGTGCTGAATTTTCACAGCGGGGACAAGGACTATTATGAGGAATGGTTCGAGGAGGTAACGGATGCGGGGGGATGGATCGTTTGCCTGAACATGCCGGAACAGACGCAGCATGATTTCAGGAAGGCCAAGCTGAACCGGTATGTCGAGCTGGTGGAGCTGCAGAACTGGCGGACATATAAGCCGTTCCATCTGTTCAAGTTAATCGATCAGCAGATCATGCAGCGGTTGGAGTGATGGCGGTCCTGCGAATAAGGTAGAGAAAAATAAATTTTGATATTTCAGAGAAGTCGTTAATTTTGGTGCACTGATATGATCACGACGAAAGCATACCGTTATTTTTACTTTTTCTTTTATTTCTACTTTACCGGTAGACCGGGATTGCTTTTGTTAAGAAATAACTAAACGAATAGATTAACATAAAGAGTCCCGGTCAAAAGCCGGGACTTTTGCTTTTTAGCCGCCGAAGGCGGCTTGTCCGACAGGACCACACATTTAAGGATATGGCAAAAACACGAGTTTCGATCCAGGGTTATGAAGGCAGTTTTCACCAGGTGGCGGCGCGTCACTTTTTTGGCGACGATGTGGAGGTCATTACCTGCGCCACGTTCAGGGATGTCGTTCGTATAGCATCGAACCGGCAGGAAAGCGAGGGGGGCGTCATGGCCATCGAGAACTCGATTGCCGGAAGCATCCTCCCTAACTACAACCTGTTGCAAAAAAGCGATCTGAAGGTCGTCGGCGAGATCTATCTGCAGATCGGGCAGCATCTGCTGGTGAACCCGGGGGTGAAACTCGACGATATCCGTGAGGTGCACAGTCATCCGATGGCCTTGCTGCAATGTATAGACTACCTGGAAACGCATCCGGCCTGGAAGCTGGTAGAAACGGAGGATACCGCGCTTAGCGCCAAGCATCTGCATCAGCACCGGAGCCGGCATACCGCGGCGATCGCGAGCTCGCTGGCGGCCGAGCTTTTTGGATTGGATATCCTGGCCCCGAACATCCAGACGATGAAGAACAATTATACGCGGTTCCTCGTGTTGCAACGTGCGGATGTCGCGCAGACGGTGAGCGACCCCGATAAGGCTTCGGTAAATTTCCATACGGATCACAGCCGTGGGAGCCTTGCGCGGGTGTTGACGAAGATCGCGGATGGCGGTATCAATCTCAGCAAGCTGCAATCGATGCCCATCCCCGGCAGCGACTGGGAGTATTCTTTTCATGCGGATATGGAATTCGAGGGGCTGGATCAGTTCCATGCGGTCATCGAGTCGATACGGCCGATAACGGCGGAGCTGAAGATCTACGGGACTTATAAAAAAGGACGTACGGTATAAAAAAATATTATGAAGACATCCAAGCGACTGGAAGGCATCGGAGAATATTATTT
>DASZOW010000635.1:0-3444 GCA_035550615.1 Puia sp. | reverse complement strand
ATTGATCAGCGTTTGTAACGGAAATTGGCTACGGAAGACGTCCCAACCGCTGAAGATGGTCCGTTTGGTGAAGTTTGTCGCGATATGCGGTTTACCGTCTCCTCCGGGATATTCCCCGTCGAGATCCGTACAACTTCTCGGGTCGATCTGCGTGTGATACAACGCCGTATAAAAGATGCGGTTGTCGGCCCTGCTGCCGCCTTCTACCGTAATCTTTCGGAGGGCGGTTTCCCACAATGCCCGTGCCCTCTCGTGCACCGCATCGAAATTCCAGTCAGTGATCTCGGAAAGGAGATTTTTCCGGGCGCCGTCCGTGCTGACGAACGAGATCCCGGCTTTGATGAGAATTGGCTTCTGGGCTTGTCCGTCGAAGCCGGCATAGAAACCAAGATGGTTGCCTTCGAAAGCCGCCGTGTCGGGAATGATGCGGGCAGCGGCGACTCGCTTCTGATAGCGGACGCTTTCCACGTCTTCCCAATAACGGTTCCACCCGGAAGGAATATCCGCGCTCCATACGCCGTGCCGCTTCATTGGTTGGCTGAATTGCGCATAAAAATATACTGTGTAGTTGGCATTGCCGCCACCGTCGCCCCACCCGCCGCCTTCAGGCGTGCACTTCATCCAGCCCTGGATGGTATGATCATCGACAACCTGGATATATTGCCGGACGGAGGTGCCGCCCACCCTTCTGGCGAGGTCGATCTGTATCCGCGGCTCGCTGCCCGCGGGAAACGTAAAACGGAGTATGCCACTATGTGGTGCAGCAGTCGCTTCCGCACGAACCTGATATTTCAGGAGCGTACAGGCATAGTATCCGGCTGATGCGCGTTCGTCCTGTTTGGAATACAGCGAGCGGTAGCCTTTCCGCGGGTCTTGCAGCGTGCCCGCGAAAGTCTGCAACGGGCCCGTGGCCGGGGTCACCAGGAAATTGCCGAGATCCCCGTACCACCCGACTCCGCTCATCTGCGTAAAGGCGAATCCTTCGATACTGGTATGTTCATAGCTATAGCCGTTGCCGTTGTCGCCGCCGGTAACCGTATTGGGACTCACCTGTACCAGACCGAAAGGCGTCGCGGCTCCCGGAAAAGTCTTGCCAAGACCGCCCACATCGTTATGAGCCGTGCTGGCGCCGATGAACGGGTCGACATAACCGGTGACCTGGGCTTGACACCGGCTACAGAGGATCAGCAATAAGAGGATCAGTGCGTTTCTCATGGTTTAAATTAAAGAGGGTCTCAGCCATTCACGGGCAAGCAATTCGTGACCGGCCGGCGTCGGATGAATGCCGTCCCAGATCCAATGCCCCGCAGGCGCCTGCGACAGCGCATTGTTGAATGCCCGCTGGGTCGGAATAAATTGCGCATTGAACTCCGCAGCCATTTGTGCCACGATCTTCTGGCGGACGGCCAATTCGGTACTGTACCCTTCCCAGTTGTCTGCAATGCGACCCACGGCCAGCAAAAAGGGTTCTATCAGGATGAGCTGAACCCCCGGTAATTTTTCCCTTGTCAATGAAAGCAATTCCCGATAGCTCTTTTCAAACCGATCCGCAGACTTATCTTGCCGGCCCTGCATGAAGCGATCCAGATCATTGACACCAACGAGGATGCTGACTATATCCGGCTGCAGATCGATAGCATCCGGGTGCCACCGGTCGAGCAGATCGGCCACCGTATTGCCGCTGATGCCGCGGTTGATGAACGTCAGCTGTCGCTGCGCGTGATCATAACCAAGCCGGCCGGACAGGAGATAGGGATAGCTTTGTCCCATGTTATGGTTCAAATCCGAACTGTCCCGCCAGCGGCCGCCGTCGGTGATCGAATCGCCCTGAAAAAGGACCGTGAGGCCCTTGCGTTTGGACAACCGTGGCGCGGCCATCGAGTCCATCACTCCAAAAGGGGAAGCGCCAAGGATGCCTAGAGCCGCTATCCGCTGTAGAAACGTCCTGCGTTGAAGATTCGGATGCATAGGTATTACCAACCGGGATTTTGTTTATAGTTGGGGTTGAGCGTTAACTCCTGTGTTGGAATGGGATAAAGATACATTTTATCATTCCAGGTGCGCGACGTAAAACCATAGACCCTGATATAGCCGTTCGGGCTTAGCTGGACACCGCTGATCTGATTAGGCGGGTATTCGGCGGCCACTGCCGGTATGAGTTTCATTCCTAATATCGTTTCGGGATTTTGGATGAGCAGGCCTGCCTTCCAGCGCATGACATCGTCGAACCGGAAGCCGTCGGAAGCAAGTTCGATCCGCCTTTCCCGCCGGATATCATCGAGCAGAACGGGGAGCGAGGGGAAATCTGAATTGGGGTCCTTTTGAAGTGTACCGATGTTCATATGTACCATCCCGACGCGGTCGCGCAATTTGTTGATGGTATTGTCGAGGACGTTTTGCGTGCATTGGCCAAGCTCCGCCTTGGCCTCAGCCTCGTTGAGAAGGATCTCGGCATAGCGGAAGATGAATCCGGCGATCGTACCCTGGTTCGCGTTCCATTGGGCGGGGTCTGGTGACAGGCCTTTCACGGGCATATAGCCGGTAGGTGCAGCGTCGGTACCGATCTGCGGCAGGGTGAAGATGTACTTGGACCCATCCGTATGATTTTGCAGGACGAAGCCGCGGGTGGCGATCAATTGTTTGAATCGGGGATCGCGATTAGTGGCTTCTTCTTCAAGCGAATCATCGCCTTTATACAGGGAGCTCAATCCGGTGGGCAGACCATCGGTACAGAGAAAGGAGCGCGCGAAATTCTTGCTGAAGCCGGTGCTGGCGCCGATGGTTATATCTCTGGAGTACCACTCCGTCAGGACATTGGACCGGTAAAGAATTGAGAGAATGGATTCGGGGTTACTCGTGAGATCCGTCTGGATAAATAAATTATAATAGTCACTCGAGGGATTGCCAGTAGTATACAGCGAATAGTTGCCCGAGTTCATGATGGCTTCCGAAGCGGTCACCGTCTGTTGCAGATACGGTAGTTCGTCGCCAAGGCCATGATATCTTCTCCAGGTGCCTTCCCAGAGACATACGCGGGACATGAGGGCGTATGCCGCCCATTTGTGGAGCCGGTTGGGTTCTACCTCGTTGAGATCCGGCAGGTTGTTGACGGCGAAGATCATATCGGCCAGCACGGAGTCCATGACCTGTTTGTGCGGCGTGCGGGGTTCATAAAGGATCGAAGTGGACGTATCCGTGAGGTCGGTGCTAATCCAGGGAACATCGCCGAACTGTTTGACCATCTGCCAGTAGAAAAAAGCGCGGAAGAAGCGAACTTCGGCGGCATATTTGTTGGCCGTTGAAGGGGGGACCTGTGCACGCAGATAGCGCTGCAAAAAATAATTGCAGCTCCGGATATTGCTCCAGTTCCATCCGCCGCCCGTGACAGGGACGACATATAGACTGGAAAGAAAGGGATCGGGATTGATGGGAACCTGGTTGTCG
>DASZOW010000634.1:0-7284 GCA_035550615.1 Puia sp. | reverse complement strand
AGGAGGTAGCCAGAGGCGCCGGCGCGGATGGCGTCGAAGATCTTCTCGTCATCATCGAAGACGGTGAACATGAGTACCTGGATGGTGGGGAAATGGGTTTTGACGGTGCGGACGCCTTCGATGCCGGAGATGTTGGGCAGGCCGATGTCCATGAGGATGATGTCGGGGAGGGCGGAGCCGATCTGGCTGACGACGTTGAGGAGGTTGTTGAGCGATGCCACGCAACGCATGCCCTCGGTCCTGTTAAACATGCTTTCCAGGCTGGACCGGAGGGTGTTGTTGTCTTCGACGATGGCGATCTTAATCATGGCCAAATATGGGGAAGTTTTTGGGAAAAGGCAATCGGATATTTATAGGATTTTTTGGGCGCGGCGCTCGCGGCGGGTTCGGCGGGCGGGAATCGGTGCGGGTTCAGGCGGGGACCGCCAGCGGGGATCAGCAGCGGGGTTCGGGGGTTCGGCTTTGGGCGGGTTCGGCGGAAAGGGATCGGTGCGGGTTCAGGAGTCGTGTGGCGCGGCCTTATACCAGATCGACCTGAAGGCGGATGGCGGTACCCTGACCGGGGCCGGTGGCGATATCGACACGGGCATTCATGAGGCCGGCACGGTGCTGCATGCCGGAGATCCCGTTCCCACTGCCGGCGGCGGGATTTCCGGGGTCGAAGCCACAGCCATTGTCCCTGACGGCAAGGGTCAGATAATGCTGGTCGAAACGCACGTCGATAAACGCCTCGGTGGCGCCGGCATATTTCACGAGGTTATTGATCGCCTCCTTGAGGATAAGATAGATATGCTGCCGATATTCCATAGGAATCCGCACCTCGTTGATATTCTTCTGGATGTCGATGGTATATTCGATACCCCGGGCTTCGAACAGGGTCGTCGCGAAATGCCGGACACGCATCAGCAGATTTTCGAGCGAGTCATTCCGGGGATTGATGCTCCATACGATATCATCCATCCTCTCCATGAGCATCAGCGAGCTGTCCTTGATCTCGTTGATGGTTTGGATGGCCTGGTCGCTGTTATTGCCATGAATGGCCAGATCGCTGAGGATGGAAATAGAGCTCAGCGTGGACCCAATGTCATCATGCAGGTCCTGGGCGATCTTGTTGCGAATATGCTGCATCCTGGACTGTAGAAGCTCGTTGGCTTTCAGCTGTTCGATAAGATTTTCGTGACCGGCGATCTTCTCTTTTTCGATCTTGCGGTTCTTGTAGCTGAGGCCGGCGGTGAAGCAAAGGATCTCCAGCACGATACCGCACTGTGGGAATACAAAGATATCGGGGACACCTAAGTTAAGATGTCTTTCATACTCCAGGTAGCTGAACACGAGGCCGAGGATATGCCCGGTGGCCACGATGATGGAACCTGCAAGGATAAAATAGACCAGGGGTTGACGGTAGCGGATCAGATAGATGGTGAACCCGATAGAAATAAAGAACACGATCGAAAATACTGTGGTGTATACCACGGTTTGTACGCCGCGGTTAAAGGTCAGCACGATATACAGGAAATCGAGCACGGCATAGGCAAGAAGAAAATATTCGAGCCGGATGATCCAGTAATTTAGCCGGGGATAGTCGCGCGGAAAATCGAGAAAGCTGCGGATAAAACGGAAATATACATAATACGGCAGGACCAGCAGGGTCTTCCCGAGATAGATGCGCAGCGTCGGCCAGCGGGTGAACAGCAGCTTTACGCCAAACAGGGATTCCTGCTTGCTCAGGAAATAGCCGGCGATGAGCAGCATGTACAGGAAATAATACAGGTACTCGGGCCGCCTGATGATGAACCATTGCACCAGCACATACAAAAGCTGGCATAAAAGAAAGCCCTGGAACAACATCTGGATGACGAGGAAAGCATTGTCTTCGGACAGGTTTTTTACGAAGGCGTCGCCGAGCGAGCCGGCATCGAACAGGGCAAAGCCGTCGAAGTGATAGTCGTCGGTGAGTTGACGGACGCGGATCAGCAGACGGGCGTTGGTGTGGGGCGGCAGGGTTAGGGGGATGGTGTTACTCTGGCGCTGCAAATAGGTGTCTTTGGAGGGAGAGGCCCGCAGGGCGCCGTCCGAGCCGTACTGGGGGGCCATGGGCGGGGACGTGTTGGTGGGTTGGGCGGTCGCAGGGGGCGAGACGTTGGCGGCCTGCGGCGGGGTGGCAGGGCTGGCAGGCAGGCCGTTGGCGCGATTGCGGGGTTGCACTGGTGGCGGGGTGGCCGGGTTGCCGGGTTGCGCCGCTCGACTGCGGCGTTCGGGCAGCAGCCAGGTATCGACAAAATCGAGATTGCCATAGCCGAGGGAAAGATCGAGGGCGCTATCGCTGTCATTGCGCAGCCCGGCCTGCAGCCAGAAAACGTAAGGACGGGGTTTATTGGTGAGCAGATCGAGAAAACGCGCCCACGGGACTGCAAAGCTCTTGTCTCTTACGGTGGCTACATCCTGAATGGACCCGCCGCGAGTCGTATTTATCGAGTCGAGATAACAGGTGGGGGAATCGCTGATGACCAGCCCGCGAGTAGCGGCGACAATCGTTATGGGCAATGATCCTTCCGCCTGCTGGCCGTACACGCAGGGAAGAACGGAAAGGATTGAAAGAACATATAGCACCAGGGGCTTCATTGCGGCTGTATTCTAGCGTCTGCCCTTGTCCATGCACAGCTCGATGAGGACGCCATTGGTATCCCTGGGGTGCAGGAAACAAACGAGCTTATTGTCGGCTCCTTCCTTGGGCTCGGTGTTGAGCAGGGTAAAGCCGGCGGCGGCGAGACGCGTCATTTCTGCATGGATATCGGCGACGTCGAAGGCGATGTGATGCAGCCCCTCCCCACGTTTTTCGATATAGCGGCTGATGACGCTGTCGGAGGTGAGGCCTTCCAGCAACTCGATCTTGGTCTCACCGCTGCGAAAGAATGCGGTATTGACCTTTTCGGCGGCGACTTCTTCGGTCTTATAACAAGTGCTGCCGAGCAAAGTCTCGAACAAAGGGATGGATCGGGCCAGGTCTTTGACGGCGATACCTATGTGTTCGACTTTCTGCATGGCCCTTTTTTTATCAAAGTAAGTATATCTCCCGATCCTACGCAACGTTCAAGCCATTTATCTTTGCTTCATGATCAAGCTGCCCATCTATCTCGACTATAACTCTACGACGCCGGTGGACCCACGGGTGCTGGAAACGATGCTGCCGTATTTTACGGAGAAGTTCGGCAACGCTGCAAGCCGCAGCCATGCATTCGGCTGGGTAGGGGAAGAAGCGGTAGAGATGGCGCGGGAACAGGTGGCGTCCCTGATCGGCGCCGAGCCTAAAGAGATCGTCTTCACCTCCGGGGCCACGGAAGGGGATAACCTGGCGCTAAAAGGCGTCTTCGAAGCCTATGCTTCCAAAGGCAATCATATCATCACCGTGGCCACCGAACACAAGGCGGTGCTCGACAGTTGCCATCATATCGAACGTCTCGGCGGCGAGATCACCTGGCTTCCCGTAGATCACGAGGGGCTGATCGACCTTGCCGAACTGGAAGCGGCCATCCGGCCGGAGACGATCCTGATCGCCGTCATGTACGCCAATAACGAGATCGGGGTGATCCAACCGATCAAAACGATCAGCGAAATAGCCCGGAAGCATGGGATCCTGTTCTTCTCGGACGCGGTACAGGCGGTGGGGAAGATCCCCGTGGACGTGAATGCCGACGGCATCGATATCCTGACGCTTAGCGCCCATAAGATCTATGGCCCCAAAGGGATCGGCGCCATCTATGTCCGGCGCCGCGATCCGCGCGTCCGGCTCTCGGCTCAGATGGACGGCGGCGGCCATGAACGCGGCATGCGCAGCGGCACGCTGAACGTTCCGGCGATAGCGGGTCTCGGCAGGGCATGTGAGCTTTGCGGCGCCGAGATGGCGGCGGACGCAGCAAGAATATCGGCATTACGCGACCGGCTAGAACAAGGGCTGCTGCGGATCCAGGGGTCTACTGTCAACGGCAGCAGGATGCACCGGCTTCCGCATACGACGAACATCTCTTTCCGGCATGTGGACGGACAGGCATTGCTGGCGGGGCTGGGGAAGGATGTGGCGCTGTCGTCGGGTTCCGCCTGTACTTCGGCTTCTATGGAGCCGAGTTATGTGTTGAAGGCGCTGGGCCTCGACGATGAGCTGGCGCATAGTTCGCTGCGGCTGGGTCTTGGGCGATGGACAACGGCGGAAGAAGTGGACTATGCTATCGGGAGGATCGGGGAAACGGTCTTGCGGCTGCGGGAAAAGGCGATCCGGTGAAGGAAAGACGAGCTGATGAGCGGGAAAGGCCATCCGATGAAGGAAAAGATGAGCCGGCGAGCGGAAACGGCGATCCGATGAAGGAAAAGACGAGCCGATGAGCGGAAAAGGTGATCCGGTGAAGGAAAGGACGAGCCGATGAACCGAAACGGCGATCCGGGGAAATGTTGTACAGATAATGATAATTTATAATGTTATCATATAAATTATTTGCAATTTGTTTTTGAGCGATTTTTGGCATGGACGGGCTGCTGAATGGCTGCAAAATGGCTGAAAAGACGGCATCATGAGGCCAGGGGAAGGGGGTATTTTCGACAGGGGGTAAAACAAAAAACCCGCCTGATCAGGGGCGGATTTTTTCATGCAGTTGGTTTCGGTTGAATATTTTGCGCGTCAACCTTATTTAATATTTTTCGGATGCAGGTTATTTATAAGAGCATGCGAATATAAGTATAACTTTAATTCTACCTACTTTTCTACGCATCTTATTTTGTTTAATTATTCACATTTTGGTTTTCGGTATACATTCAAAATTGCGGGTTTTTGCGGCAGGGTCGATGATTAAGATTGAAAAAAGTTAAAACAGCGATAAGAATAGGAGGGCAGGCAATAAGAATTATCGTTCAGACGATTATAGTATTTTCGCGCTTATGTGGGCAATATGCAAAAAGGAATTACGCCAATTCTTTAGCAATCTTACCGGTTATATCGCCATTATCGTTTTTCTCTTGCTCAACGGGCTGATGTTATTCGTCTTCCCGGACACGGATATCCTGTCCTTTGGCTATGCTACGCTCGACAAATTCTTCGAGCTGGCGCCGTGGATCCTCCTGCTGCTTATTCCGGCTATCACCATGCGCAGTTTTTCCGACGAATTCCGGATGGGCACGTATGAAACGCTGCAGACGGTGCCGCTGAGCCGCGGCCGGCTGATCATGGGAAAATATCTCGCCAGTCTGATCGTCGTACTGATCGCGCTGCTGCCCACGCTGGTCTACTACCTTTGTATCCAGCGGCTTTCGGGCCAGGGCGGCATCGACACCGGGGCCACCACGGGCAGCTATCTGGGGCTCGTGCTCCTCTCTGCTGTCTTTACCGCCATCGGCATCTGGTGCAGCAGCTTTACCACCAACGCGGTAGTCGCGTTTATCGGTGCGGCCTTCGCCTGCTTCGTCCTCTACAGTGGTTTTGGCGCGATCAGCGCATTGCCTGTCTTCTCGGCGGGACTCGACTATTATATCGGGATGCTGGGGATCGATTTTCACTATCGCAGTGTGAGCCGCGGCGTCGTGGATTGCCGCGATGTGCTGTATATATTCAGCATGATCTTTTTGTTCCTTTGGTTAACCGGCAGGCATCTGAATAGGAAGGTGGAAGGAGGCAGTTGGTTAGCCGGGAGGCATCCGGGCGAAAAGGCAGAAGGGGCCAGCGCCGCTGCGATGGCAAAGCGCCGTTGGTCTGCGGCCGCGCCTGTGGGGCTGATCGTCATCCTCGTGCTGATCAACCTGCTGTCGGCGCATCTGCACTACCGGCTCGATCTCACCAAAGAACACCGCTATACGCTGAGCGCCCCCACCAAGGCCATGCTCAGCCATGTCGACGATGACATCGTCGTGGACTTTTTCCTGGCCGGCAATCTCAAGGCCGGCATCCGGAAACTGGCGGGGAGCGCGGATGACGAGCTTCACCAGTTCAATGAATATTGCGACGGCAAGATCCGGATACATGCTTATGACCCGCTGGCGCAATTGAGCGACTCGGCCAAGGCGAACCTGCTCGACTCGCTCCGCCGTATGGGCATTCAGCCGATGACGCAGGTGGCGCAGGCAAAAAAGGGGGAAGAGGAAAGCCAGCGCGTCATCATCCCGGCAGCCATCTTCCACTACAAAAACCGCATCTACCCGGTAAATCTTTTAAAAGGGGTTCAGGTGGGGACGCAGGGGCAGCCGGAAGAGCAGCTCTATACCAATGCGGAGACCTTGCTGGAATATAAATTCGGCAGCGCCATCGGCAAGATCACGGCCAAAGAAAAACCGCTGGTCGGCTATGTCATGGGCAACGGCGAACCGCTGGACTTTCATGTGTATGACCTGATACAGGATATCCGCGCGAACTACCGTTTCGGCATCGTGGCGCTGGACAGCCTGCCGGTGATCCCGCAGAAATTCAACGCGCTGGTGATCGTAAAACCGGCCAGCAAGTTCACCGATCGGGAAAAACTGACCCTCGACCAATACGTTCTCCATGGCGGCCAGATCATCTGGGCGGTGGACGTGCTGCACGCGGAGAAAGACAGCCTGCGGCAGGAACAGGGGACCATCGCCTATGACCGCGGGCTCGAGCTGGAAGACCTCTTCTTCAAATACGGGGTCCGCGTCAACGAGGACCTGGTGGAAGATATCCAATGCGCCAACCTGCCGATAGTCGTGGGGATGCAGGGCGACAAACCGCAGATCGAACCGCTACGCTGGCCGTATTACCCGCTTCTCAACGGCAGCCTGACCCATCCCATCTCGAAGAATCTCGACCCGGTATTCTCGCAATTCGCCAACAGCATCGATACGGTCAAGGCGCCGGGCATCACCAAGACGGTGCTTTTGCAGACCTCGGCCAACTCGCGGACGGTGGGTACGCCGGCGATCATCACGTTCGAGGTGATGAAATACAAGGACGATCCGCGGATGTTCCCCCGCGCTAATATCCCGGTGGCGATGTTGCTGGAGGGAAAGTTCCAGAGTCTCTTTGCGAACAGGATCGCGACGGCGGTCGCCGACAGCCTGGCCAATGTGTATCACGAGCCTTTTCTGGCGCAGGCTGAAAAGCCGGGCCGCGTCATCGTCTGTGGCGACGGCGATATCTTTATGAACGATGTCACGGAGCAGGGGCCCCAGCCTTTGGGCTTCAGCGTAGGGGATGGCTATACCTTTGCCAATCAGGACTTTATCGAGAACTGCCTGGAATACCTCGTAGATCCCAGTGGCATCCTCGAAACGCGCTCCAAGGATTTT
>DASZOW010000633.1:0-13172 GCA_035550615.1 Puia sp. | reverse complement strand
ATGCGGGCGATGCCGATACGATGCGGCGCACCGTGGGGCTGGCGTTGGAGCATGGAGTGGCGATCGGGGCGCATCCTTCCTACCCGGACCGCGACAATTTTGGCCGCGTGGATATCCTAGGCGTTTCCTTGCAGCCCGACCAGCTTGTGGGCGCGTTGCGGGAGCAGCTGCATCGGTTACAGGATATCTGCTGTGCATCGGGCACGCGCATCCGGCATGTAAAACCACATGGCGCGTTGTATAACCGCGCCGCGCGTGACCCGGCGGTCGCCATGCTGATCGTGCAGGCTATCGCCAATTTTGACGATTCGTTGCTACTCTATGGACTGAGCGGCAGCGTGATGAAGCAGGTGGCCGATGTGGCGGGTATCCGTTTTGTCAGCGAGGTCTTTGCCGACCGGACTTACCGGCCGGATGGGAGCCTGACGCCGCGGTCGGAACCCGGTGCGCTCATCGAAGAGCCCGCTGTGGCGGTGGCGGAGGTGCTGAAGATGGTGAAGGAGGGTAGGGGCGAGACGGTTTGTCTGCATGGAGATGGCAGCCATGCGGTCGAGTTTGCGCGCATGATCCATGAGGCGCTAACGGATGCGCGCATACGAATTATTTCGCCTTCGAGGGGTTGATGATGGAAAATATCTTTTATATTTATCGTCATTAATTAACCTCACAAACCTCACCTATGGCACGCCCTCTTATTTATCGCGCCATCCTTGTATTTTTTTCTTCTTCTCTTTTTGCACAGAACACCTTTCCATTGTCGGGCAGTGTAGGCATCGGCACCACGTCTCCGGCGACTACGCTGGATGTCCGCGGCACCGACCAGGCCTACAACTTCAACCTTAATAATACATCTGCAAATGACAATATATTATCGGCGACACATGGAACGAATAATTTCAATTTGATCGGTACGTATTCGGGCTGGGATCAGTATGGGGTGTATTTAGCCGCTTACAATGTCGGGAATGTGGGCGTTTCTGGCATTCCCGCCGCTGCCCAACACGTCTATATCGGCAACCCGACATTCAACAGCAATTACCTTTCTGTGAATATAATGAATGGGGCAGTGGGGATCGGCACGAACCAGACCGGCGATGCCAATAATCGACTGTTTGTAAAAACGGGTATCCGTACCCGTAAGGTCACGGTCGATCAGTCTGCCTAGCCGGATTATGTCCTCCAGCCGGGATACCGGCTGGCGCCATTGGATCTATGAGGGCGTCAAGTGGGGGGCGGCAGCTATTTTGGCGCCGGAGACTGGTGGAGCGACACTTGCAGGAGCAGCAGCACTCCCTTGAGATTGTAAGAAATATTTATCTATACTTAATTTTTCACTTAGCGATGAAATCCGAATTGTACAATTGCATAAAATCACTCGACATCAATAAACTTTCTGAAGATGACAAAGAAGAATTGCTTAGAATATTCATGGCGACAAAGAATGATTTAATACGCGACCAAATAGCTTTTATTTTTTCTGACCTTCACTTTGTTAAAGCTATTCCCTATATTTTCAAAAGAATAAATCAAAAGTCTGCTATTCACAACAATGGGTCTCTTGTCCACTCGCTACAAGAGTTTGATTTAAAAAAGTACTTTATACCACTCGTTAAAGTCATTTGTGAACAAGAGTATGAACCAAGGCTGTTAGCATATGGTCTAGTTCAACAAGTGGCGCCGACGATATCCTCCGGTATCAGAAGAAAAGCGCTTGCAATCTTAGAGGAGTTTCGATTGGGCCTGGAAGAAACAGCAATTGACAAAGGCGAGAATAGCACATTGCATTTTATAGAAAAGACCCAGGAATTATTGCGATCCCAATAGTAGGAATCCAAAAAAGATATCACAAAACACAATAAACCTTGATACCTGATAATTTATATATAGCGAACGATTTCATAGAGCAAAAACATTTACAATTAAACAACAGGCATAAGCGAAGACGTAAATGAAACATGCTTTATGATCAAAGTTTGAATGAGTTGGATTTGAGCTGGATGTTGCCTATCCCGAAGCCTTTTTGAACCAGATAAGGAGAAATAAACAGGATAAGAGACTTTCCAAGCTAAAGCACACAGAATTTACTCCCGGCTTGCTGCGGCGTTGATGTAGTTTTCGGCGAGGGCGGTCAGGAGATCGTCGTTTTCTTTTTCTTCGTAAAGGGAAAGTTCCAGCAGCTCTTCGATCTCGTCGTATTCGAGGGTGCGGGCGTGGGTGGCCAGACTGCCGTAGGAGCTGATCTCGTAGTGTTCGAGCTTTTGAGCGGCTACGATGAGGCCGGCGTCGCGGGTGGCTGTTCCGGGGTTTGTGGAGGCGATGACCTGTTCCGCTTCGCGGGTGATGCCGAAGATCGCTTCCGGCGCGCGGGCTTCCGTGGGCTGGCCGAGGAGATTGAAAATGCTTTCCAGCCGGCGGAGCTGTTCGCCGGTGTCGTCGAGATGGCTGGCGAGCACATTCCGCAGTCTCAGCGAGGAAGCGGCCTTTCGGAGCAGCGACAGCACGAGCAGCTGTTGCTTTTCGGCCCCATAAAGTTCCTTTAGTTCCTCGAGCAGGAGGGTTTCGAGCTGGGAGTCGCGGCGCTGTTCTATCTCTTTTTTCATATAGCTTTATTTTAGGATGAGGAACAATTAGATAGATAACACAATTGTGCCAATACCCGCTGCGCCGGCCGAAACTTTTCAGCGGGAAGCGTTCATGGGAAAACAAGCAGCTGCGGGATGGTTTTGGGCGTGGCCTGTGTTTTTCTTGTATCACAGGAAAAGCACATATATGGAGAACCTAATGACCGAACCCGTCCATATCCAGCTCGGCGATGGCCCCGAAGAGTACCTCGTACAGGAAAAAGACCATGGGGATCTGATCGTCTACGATATCTACCGGAAGGATCACTACCTGTTGACCCTCGGCGGAGACGGCAGCATCCTGTTCATGAACTTCGGCACAGACCCGCAGGACAGGGAGATTTTTAAATTATCCCATCTCAACCAGGTCTTGGAGAAGATCCAGGCGATCAGCTAATGTGTATAAGTTGTGGAATTCCCGCCGCTGTGACAGCGGGGAAGGGGAAGAATTTCCCCGGCATTAAAATAGCTCGTGCTTTTTTACTTTATGGGAGTTGCAGAATGGCTTGCGTGCAGCAAGATCATTGAGTCTACTAATGGTAGCCTCGTCCGGCGGCGTTATGGGCGGCAGCTGCTTGACTACGCCCTGCCTTTTCTTTCTTGTCGGGTAGGCAGTCATCGTGGTCGTAGAGCTCTTTTCGGGCAATAAGGAGGGCCAGGCGGTTAGTGACTTTGTCTGCATATGGAATTATTGTACGGCATGTATTCAAAAAGAATACCACCACCCGCGCCAGTTCCTGTGTAAGCGATACACATTCAATGCTTTTATAACAATCTCCTAACTAAAAAATACCGGAAATTAGCCAGGCAACCCGAATATGGGGTTGACACGATTATTCTTATATTGGGCTTTGATAATAAACTAATTACTCTATTCGATCCTCCATCCGTCTGAAGCGCGTGTTCATGATACTATCCCTGGCGGCCGCCGGCTGCTGCTGGTGTGGCGTTTCCGCTTTCGGCCAGGGGAGGGACAGCACGGCCCATCGACAGGATACCGGCAGACTGCGCAACAATATCAGCTACCGGTCGCAGGACACGGTCGTCCCCAAAAGGCTCAAAGACACCACCCATCACCGGTTCGACCGCTGGAAGAAAACCCATATGTTCGAGTTCTTCCGGAATGCGATCACCAAGGGGCGGCCCGACTCGGTGACGAACATGAATATGCTGGCGCCGATCAACACCAAATCCGAAAGCCCCTTTAAGGCCTATGAAGGGAAGATCATCCGCCATATTTATATCCGGGGTTATGGGTTCGAGCAGACCTTTATCGATACCTCCAAACGGCTGCAATATTTCGGCACCCGGCTACTGAACCATCTGCATCGAAAGACGCGCGACTGGGTGATCCGGGACGCCATGTTCGTCAAGGAGAATACGCCGGTGAATGCGTATAAGCTGGCGGATAACGAGCGGTTGATCCGTAGCCTCAACTATATCCAGGACGCCCGTATCCTCGTGGCCGAGTTGCCCGACAGTCCCGATTCCGTGGACCTGGTGGTGGTCGTCAAAGACCTTTTCAGTATCGGTGGCGCTATTGGCAGCCTGGGTTATCCACCCTTTAGTTTCCGGGGAAATGTCAGCGAAGCGAATTTCCTGGGCATGGGTCAGCGGATCCAGGCGGGTATGAATCTCGAGCAGGCGCGGACACCCAATTTCGGCCCGCAGATACTGTATAGCAAATCGGATATCGCGCATTCCTTTGTGAATGTCACCGCCAGCTATACCCAGATCAATCCCAATCTATACAATGGCACGCAGGATGAGAAGGCCTGGTTTGTCCGGCTGGATCGCCCGCTATATGCTCCGTATGCGCATCTGGCAGGCGGCTTTACGATCGGGAAATTCCAGAATTTCAATGTATACAAACAGCCGGACAGCGTTTTTTACAAGTACGACTATCATACGCACGACGGCTGGATCGGCTGGAACATCGGTTCGAACCGGTTTCTTAGCAATACTTCCGTGCTGGACCGGCGTTTCATCGCCTTCCGTTATTTTCGGAACGATTTCGACAGTGTGCCGAAACAGATAGGCGAGAATATCTTCAATTTCCGGTTTAACGACCGGGAGGCGGCGTTGACGTCGTTCACCTTTTTCCGGCAGGAGTTCTATAAGACCAATTACATCTATGGCTTCGGTACCACGGAGGATATTCCCAAGGGGTACAATGTCGCATTCACCACCGGCTTATACCGGCAGCTCAATCTGAACCGGTGGTATAGCGGCGTAGACGCCAATGAATATGTCGTATCCAACCGCGGGGCCTTTGTGCAGTTCTTTTTGCGATCGGGGGTGTTCATGTATCACAGTCATCCGCAGGATGCCAGCTTCCTGATCGGCGGCAGCTATTACAGCCCGCTTTTTCTGGCGGGGACGACCAAGATCCGGCAGTACATCAATTTCAGCTTTACGCGGCTATGGAACCGGGTCGGGCTCGATCCGCTGACCATCAATAATGTCTTTGGGCTGCGATATTTCACCAATGATTCCACTTCCGGTGTCCAGCGGGTGACGATGCATTCCGAGACGACGTTTTTTTTAAACTACAAGCTGCTGGGTTTCAAGTTTGCCCCTTTTGCTTTTGGGGATCTGAGCTTTCTGACGCCCGAGAGCGGGTCGCTCTCTAAATCCGATCTGTATGATGGCGTCGGGGCCGGTATCCGGACGCGCAATGAGAATCTCGTCTTCAACACCATCGAGTTCCGGGCGGTCTGGTTCCCGCGAAGGGCGGAGTACAACAATTCCTTTAAGATCATGATCAATACCGGTATCCAGTTCCGGTATAACAGCACCTATGTGCGTCAGCCGGATGTGGTCTATCTCAACACGGACGGGTTGAACAGCATCTATTAGGCGCTTTCCGATGCCGCGGCCGGGCCTTTGAGCGTGGCGATGATGCGTTGGGACAGATCCGTCGCCCAATGGCCATAAGTGGTTATGGCCGGATGGAGGCCGTCGGCTACGAATGCCCGGGGGTCCGCGCCGGTGGTGCGGCTATGGGTGGTGATATCGATGAATGCCGTGCCCTCGCGGCCACTGATTTCGCGGGCGATGGCGTTAAAGGCGTCGATCTGCCGGGCGATGGCCGAACGGTCGCGGTCTGCGGCAAAGGGAGATACACCCCAGTCCGGGATGGATAGGACGAATATGTGTCGGGGATCGGGGGCGAGCCGGCAGGCTTGTTCGTGAAGCTGCGCGAACTGTATAGCATATTCGCCGCTGTCGCGGCCGCGGTATTGATTGTTGACGCCGATGAGCAGCATCACGTAGGAGTAGGAGCGAAGCAGCGTGGTCCGGCGGATCGCCATCATCAGCTCGTCCGTCGTCCAGCCCGTGTGGGCGATGATCTCTGGGGCGTAGAAGGGGTGGCCCCCGCGGCGGAGGAGCGCTATGGTCTGATAGGGATAACTTCCGGCCAGCGGCACTCCTTCCCCGATGGTATAGGAATCGCCCAGAAACAAGGTAGAATGCATGCTGAAAGATAATAAAAAAGCGTCCCGGAGGACGCCTTTAAATTAATTGTGCTTTCGATTATTGCGGACCTCCGCCGCCGCCCTGGCCCTGGATACCCTGCATGTTATCCATTTCCGCCCTGGTGTCCTTGCGTTTGAACAGCGCCATGTCGAACTTCCCGAAACGCCAGGTGAACTGCAGCCGGAAGAACTGCGGGTCTCTTCTGCGGTTGTATTCCTGGGTATAGTAAGAAGAATAGGTATAAACGTCGCTTACCCGTGTCCGGAAGATATCGCTCACGCTCAGCGTCAGGGCGGCCGTTCTGTTCTTCAGGAACTCGTAGCGGACCGCGGCATCGACCCCGCCGGAGGGACGGTCATAGCCGTTGGCATTGCCGCTGACGGTACCACCCCAGCCATGACCCGAGTTTCCACCATTGGCGGCGCTTCCGCCCGGTGGCAATACCGTTTTGGACGTGAAGTCGCCCGAGAGCTGTAAGGATAATGCTTTGGTGAGCTTGAAAGTGTTGAAGACCTTGCCAAACCAGCTCCATTGCTGGCCGATCGGCGCTATGGCAAATTCGCCGGTATCGATGGTATTTATCTTAGATGTAAAGATGTTGATGTTGCCGGTGATGTCCCACCAGGGCGTGACGGTATTCCGGGTAATGAATTCCAGGCCGCCGACGAAGCTCGATTGGGCGTTTACATAGGTGTTGATGATCACGGGACGGCCATTGACCGGGTTGGTACCGCCCGATGCCAGTCGGGTGATCAGATCGGTGGTCGATTTATAATAGGCCGATGCCAGGAAGTTAGCGTTACCGGCGTAGGTCAGCGAGTAGGTAAGTTCGAAGCTATTGGTGAACTGAGGTTTCAGGTTGGGATTGCCGCGGCTCAGGTTCAGCGAGTCCGAGTAGTCGGTAAAGGGGAACAGCTGCCGGAAGCTGGGCCGGTCGATCCGGCGGGTATAGTTGAGGGCGAGGTCCTGGTTGTCGGAGAGCTTTTGCGTCAGGAAGATGCTTGGGAAAAAGTTAAAGGGAAATTTATTGCTGAAATTGCCGACCGACGCGAACTGGTGACCGAGGCTATCGGCGTCGGTGTAGTTCTCTGTGCCTTTGTAATCGGAGCTTTCCACCCGCAGGCCGAGCTGGTAGGAGAAATTCTTGATCGCGTTGCTATAGGTTGCATAGCCCGCGAATACCCGGTCCCGGTAGTTGAATTGCGAGGACAGCAGCCCGTTGACCACGAATTCGTTGTTGCTGTTCAGCGTATCGATATCGTTGAGGTTATAGATATTGCGGATGGCGACGCGAAGACCCGTCTCGAATTTGCTTTTTTCGCCGAGCGGCAGGGAATAGTCCGTTTGGGCGGTAAAGTATTTATTGGTGCCGTTGCCGACCTGTTTCTGATCATAGGTCGAGGTCATGGGGCCGCTTTTGTCCGCGTGGATCTCGGAAGACACGAGATTGTTGTTGTCGTTGGTACCCTCGCTGTAGTTCACGTCCGCGGTCCACTCCTCGCCGGATTTTGGAAACGTGTGTTTAAAGCTCAGCATGGCGCCGTGGTTGTTGAACTGGCTGTTGGTGGTCGAGAGATGGCGGGTATACGAGCCGACGGTGCCGTTAGTGACCACGGTATCGACGAAGATATCGCTGTTGGTATAGGGAGTAAAGGTACCGTGAACGATATTGCCGCTGAGGGTTAAGGTATTGCGGTTGTCGATGAGGTAATCGAAGCCGCCGCGGCCGAAGGCGAAATAGCCTTTGTTCACCGAATAGTCCGATTCGAAGAGACTGTCGGGCCGATAGCCGGGTTGATTGGTGAACCGGTCGATCTCACCGGTGGAGATGGATTTGCGGTCGTTGAAGTGGGCGGCGAGAAACACGTTCACCTTTCCCTGTTTGACATTGAAGTCGCCGCCGAAGTTGCCGCGTCCGCGTTGATCGAGGCCGGCACGGATGTTCCCGTTGTAACCGGCCTTTCGGTTCTTTTTGAGCACGATGTTGAGGATGCCGCTGGTGCCGCCGGAGGCATCATATTTGGCGCCGGGGTTGGTGATGATCTCGACGCTTTGGATATCGTCTGCCGGGATCTGGTCGAGGGTGAGCGTCGTCGGCCGGCCATCTACAAAGATGGTGGGTGTGGAGTTGCGCAATGTAACGTTGCCGTCGATATCCACCTGTACGCTGGGCACGTTCTTCATGACGTCGGTGGCCGTGCCGCCCTGGGCCGCGATGTCTTTCTCTACATTGTAGATCTTGCGGTCGACGCCCATCTGGATCAGCGGTTTGGATGCCGTGACCGTCACCTGTTCCAGGCTTTGCGCGTCCTCGCTGAGCTTTATGTTGCCGAGGTCTTTGTCGACGGCGTTGAGCGCCTGCATGGCGCGGGACATGTTCTGATCCTGGTCGCCGTTGTCACCGCCGCCACCGTTGATGCCTCTGCCTCCACCGGCTCCGCCGCGGAGACCTTTGAGGTCGAATGCTACTTTCTGCTCATAGGTCTTATAGCCGATGGCCGTGATCCGGAGCCGGAAATTACCTAAGATGGGAAGATTTTCCAGGCTGAAATCCCCGCGCCGCCCAGTGATCATACCGTTGATGATGGTATCCTTGGGCGCATGAGTTTTCGGATCATATTTAGATTGGATCAGTTGCACGGAAGCGCCGTCCATTCCCTTGTTGGTCTTGGCGTCCACCACTTTGCCATAGAAATGACCGATTGCGGGAACCTGTCCCCCTCGTCTGCCTCCACCACCGCCCATAGGGGGGCCCTGGGAAAAGCCGATCTGCGAGAAAGCCATGATCACAAACAAAAGCCAGATTTTTCTCATGATTGTTATATTATATCAATTTGACTGCAAAATTCAGGTTGAAAACTTTAGCAAACGTGCTGTTTCGGTACAAACGGCAGTATACAGATGCGGAAGGGTTAATGAGAATACTCACCTTTAACTTAGCTGGAAAGCCGGTTTATTTGAGCAGTAAGGTGAGGAAGATCTGGAGCAATCCGATGAGGAAGCCCAGGGCCGCGCCGATGACCTCTACAAAGCGGAATTCTTTGGTCAGGAATTCGTTGAGCAGCGCTTCGAGTCGGTCGGCGGAGAAACCGGCGATCTTTTCCACGACGATGCGTTCGAGGTCCAGGTCTTCGCGGAGATTGGCGACATAGTTCTTCATGATCACGGGGAACAGCTCTTCGAGTTCTTCGATAAAGGTGGTTTTCAGTTGCGCTATCGTCTTGTCGCCGATGAACATTGCGATCATGGGCATTTTTTCTTTGAGCTTTACGCGCAGGAAGTTGTCGATATGTGCGTCGGCCAGCGGGAGGATGCGTTTGACGTTATCGGGGTGGGTGATGGTCTGTTCGATATCGCCAAAGGAGAGGAGTTCCTGGCCTACGATCCGGCCGAGGCTTTCGGCGATCTGCTGCTGGCGTTTGGGGAAGACCCCATGAAGGGTAAAGCCGAGGATCTTTTTCGGGTGACGGGGGTGGAAGAGTAGCTTTAGGGCCATCCAGATGGTGAGCCAATGGATAAAGGCCGAGATAAAGGGGATGGTATAGAACCACCAGGCGATCTTCGACATAATGCTTTAATATATAAAGAAAGAGACCGCCTTTTTATCGGCGATCTCTTCGACAAGTTTGGGGTGGCTAATGGGGCTCGAACCCACGACCCTCAGAACCACAATCTGATGCTCTAACCAACTGAGCTACAGCCACCAACTGAAGCGCGAAATTAAGAGAAAAAGGATTCTCCGCAAAAACATTGTGGAAAAAAGTTTGTTGTACGAAACATTACGTTTATATTGAGCGGAATGGGTTTGCAATACTCCATTTATCACTGGACGGGCCGACGGGGCCGCACCGCTCATCACGGACGGTCCGGAGGACCGTCGCCCGAAGGGCGGACATTAGCGGATGTGAGCGGAAGGCGTAAATTCCGAAGGACGCCGCACCGCTCATCATATTATGGCAAAGTGCTTGTTAATATTCATCTTAGGCGACAACATACCATTACATTTATCGTTATTTTTGAATAGCTATGTTAAAAGTGTTTAAGTATATGATCAATAAAAGAAATCTGCCGATTGTCCTGCTGATCCTTGCTGCAGGTGTTTTTGTCGCGGGCAGGACATTGGGGAGAGGCGGGAATCCGCCCACGAGGTACGAACGGATCCTGCACAATGTAGGGGAGTACCTGGAACAGATCCATTACAGTCCGAAGCCGATCGACGATAAGTTCTCCGCTGAAGTTTTTGACAAGTACATCAAGGAAGTGGATGCCGAGAAAGACGTGTTCCTGCAGTCCGATGTCGAAGCGCTGCGCGCCAAATTCGGCAACAGGATCGACGATGAAATACTGGGTACTTCTGCGATCCAGTTCGTCCCTGCCGTCACCGAAGTCTATAAGAAACGGCTACTGGAGACCCAGGCGATCTATAAGGATATACTCAGCAAACCCTTTGATTTCTCGGTGAATGAAGATTTCAATCAAAATTATGACGCCCTGAAATACCCGGCCACGGATGCCGAGCGTCGCGAGGACTGGCGTAAACGGCTGAAATTTCTGACGCTGGAGCGGTACAGCGATCTGCTGGACCAGCAGGAAGCCAATAAAGGCAAGGCTGGTTTTGTCGCCAAGAGCAATGAAGAGCTCGAAAAGGATGCCCGCGCCCGCAGTCTGAAGATCATGGACCGCATCTATGAGCGGATGACGGTCAAGGAGACCGATGACGACCGGTTCAACAACTATGTGCAGACCATCGTCCAGTCCATGGATCCGCATACCGATTATTTCCCGCCGGTGGAACAGCGTTATTTCAACGAGCAGATGAGCGGCCACTTCTTCGGGATCGGCGCTTCGCTGCTCTATGAGGACGGCAATATCAAGATCGGCACGCTGATCTCGGGCAGCCCGGCCTGGAAATCCGGTCAGGTCAGCCCCGGCGATATCATCGAAAAGGTGGCCCAGGGCAATGCCGAGCCGGTGGATATGGCCGGTTATTTTACCGAGGACGCCATCAAGATCATCCGCGGCACCAAGGGTACCGAGGTGCGGTTGTGGCTGAAGAAGAAGGATGGGACCGTCAAGGTTGTTTCGCTGATCCGCGACGAGATCGTGCAGGACGAGCTGACCTTTGCGCGCAGCGCCATCGTCAACACCGCCAAGGGGAAGATCGGCTATATCTATCTACCCGAGTTCTATGCCGATTTCGATAATCCCAAGGGCGCCCGTTGCAGCATCGATGTTGCCCGGGAGATACTCAAACTCAAAGAGCAAAAGGTCGACGGCATCGTCCTCGATCTCCGGGATAACGGCGGCGGTTCGCTGATGGATGTGGTGCAGATGGCCGGCTATTTTGTCGAGCAGGGCCCGATCGTGCAGGTTCGCGACCGTGATGGAAAGCCGTCCATCCTGCCGGATCATGATAAGAGCGTATTGTACGATGGACCCTTTGCGGTGATGGTGAACGAGCTAAGCGCTTCTGCTTCGGAGATCTTTGCGGCGGCCATCCAGGATTATCATCGAGGCGTGATCATCGGCAGCACCTCTACTTATGGTAAAGGGACGGTACAACGTCCTATAGGTCTGGATAAGAGCATGGGGTTCATGGATGCCAACAGCGATCTGGGCACCCTGAAGCTCACTCTGCAGAAATTCTATCGCATCAGCGGCGGGTCAACGCAGCTCAAGGGCGTGGCTTCCGATATCGTGTTGCCGGATATCTATCCCGATATCTATGAATACAGCAAGATCCGGGAAAAGGACAATCCGGATGCGCTGCCCTGGGACGAGATCACCAAGGCCGACTATACCCCCTGGAAGTATGCCTATGATCTCAATACCCTCAAGAGCATGAGCGCCGAGCGGTTAAAGGGCAATACCTCCCTGACGCAGATCCGCAAGGACGAAGAATGGCTGAGCAATATGCAGGACAAGGTGTATCCGCTGAATCTCACCAAATACCAGGATGAGCAGAAGCAGCTGAAATCGACCGTCAAGCAGATCGAGAACCTGAGCAAGCTGCCCACGGCCAGCGAGCTAAGCGTAAACGCCCTTCCGCAAGACGCGCATAAATATGACCAGGATAAGAATAAGGCCGATCGTTTCCAGCAATGGCTCAAGGACAAGAGGACGGACGTGTGGCTGGGTGAAGCTGTGAATGTGGTGGATGATATGATTTCTCAGAAAAATTTGGTTTACAATAAATAAGACCAGCTTATCTACAATAAATTGGGAGCTTCGCGGCTCCCTTTTTTTATTTGCGAGGAGCATGGTCGCCAGGTTGCGGGACATCGGGGCGAGGCGGGCAGAGGATGCGTTATTTCACCCGCGAGGCGAATAAGGCGATGATGGAGCCGAGGATGGCGATCAGTCCCAGCGACATGCGGAGGCTAAACGCCTGGGCGATGAAGCCGATAAAGGGCGGGCCAAAAAGAAAGCCAAGATAGCCGATGGTGGAAACGGCGGCCAGGGCTACGCCGGGGGACAGGACCTTGGAGCGGCCGGCGGCGCTATAGACCAGCGGGATGACGGAGGAGACCCCGGCGCCTACAAAGAGAAAGCCGAGGAGTGCGGGCAGCAGCCAGGGGAAGCCAATGGCGATCAGCAGCCCGGTGGCGGTCAGGGTCCCGCTGAATCGCAGGATGCGGCGGATGCCATAGCGGGTAGTCAGCCAATCGCCCAGAAAACGGCCAGAGGCCATGGTACACATGAATGCCGTAAGACCCAGACCCGCGAGGGCCTTGGGTGGATGGATGACGCGCTGGAAGTATACGTTGCTCCAGTCGAACATGGCGCCCTCGCAGATCATAGAACAGAAGGCGATGATGCCGAGATCGATTAGCGAGCGGTCCGGTTTGGCAAAAATGGGCTGGCCGTTTCCCGCTGCGGCGTCCCGGGGAAGCAGCCGGCTGCTGGTACCGAAGACGATGACCAGCGTGATGCCCATGATGACCAGAAAATGTTGCCAGGGCAGCCAGCCGATACTGGTGAAGGCGCTACCGATAAAGGCGCCGGCAAAACCCGCCAGGCTCCACAGCCCATGATAGGAGGCCATGATCGTGCGGCCGTACAGCGTTTCCG
>DASZOW010000632.1:0-2353 GCA_035550615.1 Puia sp. | reverse complement strand
CGACTATCTCTACGATCATCACCTCAAACCCACGATCGTGATCCATCGCGGTCATAGCTATCACGTCAAGTATACCATCGAGCAGATGCCGGCCTCGGCCCGGATCGTGGTGCTGGGATCCTGCGGCGGCTATAACAATCTGAGCGAAGTGCTGAAGATCAGCGAAGACGCGCATATCATCTCCTCCAAACAGGTTGGCACCAAGACCGTCAATGAGCCTATCCTGCGGGCCATCAACAATACCCTGCTGGCCGGAAAGGACATCGAATGGCTGCCGATGTGGCGTGAACTGGAAGCCAGTTTTCAAAAAGACCCCGTGGCGCGGGAAAGATTCGATGACTATATCCCGCCCTATAAAAACCTCGGCGCTATCTTTATCAAGGCCTATCGCAAAGCCATGGACGATGAGGAATAGTTCGTAAATTTGCCCCGCGCGGGCCGGCGGTCCGCCGATCAATTCCATGGAGGAGCCCAAGAAAAAGAAGATTTTCGAATTCAAATTGCTGGGACGCGTATTCCACTATGCCGCACCTTATAAGAACAGGCTGTATGGCTCTATTGCATTATCCATTCTTCTCGCTATCCTCGCTCCGCTGCGTCCCTGGCTGATCCAGGTGACGATGAACAGCTATATCCGCCGCGGTCTGTCGCCGGAGATATCTATTAAAGCCAAAATGGAAGAAGTGATCATCTGGATCACCGTCCTGCAGATCGGCTTGCTGCTTATCGAGACGGTGACGCGGTTCTACTTCTCTTTTATTACCGCGTGGTTGGGTCAGACCGTGGTCCGCGATCTTCGCGTCGACGTCTACAAGAAGGTCCTTGGCCTGAACCTGTCGCAATTCGACAAGACGCCGATCGGCACCCTGACTACCAGGACGATCAACGACATCGAAGCCATCAACGATATCTTCTCCGACGGGCTCATTCCCCTGCTTGCCGATCTGCTGTCCATCCTCAGTATCCTGCTGTTCATGTTCCTGGCGGACTGGCGGCTGACCCTGGTCTGCCTGGCGCCGTTTCCCTTTCTGCTGCTGGCTACCTGGATGTTCAAAGAGTCGGTGAACAAATCCTTTATCCGGGTACGGAATGCAGTGGCCGCGCTGAATGCTTTTGTGCAGGAGCATATTACCGGGATGCAGATCGTACAGGCCTTTGCCGGGGAAAAGCGCGAAGCCGCGAAATTCAACAAGATCAACCGCGAGCATCGCAATGCCAATATCAACGCCATCTTTGCGTATTCCGTGTTCTTTCCCGTGGTGGAGATCATCCTGGCCCTGTCTACCGGCCTGCTGGTCTGGTGGGGGGCCACGCGGGTCATGCATCTGCCTGTTGTGGAAGCCCGTGATCTGAGCGGCAAGATCGTTTCGTTCTTCCTATACCTCAATCTTCTGTTCCGCCCGCTGCGGGTAATGGCCGATAAGTTCAACGTCTTGCAGATGGGCATGGTCGCCAGCGAAAGGGTTTTTCGCGTACTCGACAACGCCGACGTCATCACTACCGAGGGCAGCTATGATCCGCCGAAGGTAAAAGGCAAGGTCCAATTCGACAATGTCAATTTTGCGTATACGGAAGACCGGTATGTGCTCAGGAATATTTCCTTTACGATGCAACCCGGGCAGACCGTGGCGCTGGTGGGACATACCGGCAGCGGCAAGACCTCGATCATCAGTCTGCTGAACCGGCTTTATCATATCCAGGAAGGTGAGATCCGGATCGACGATGTCCGGATCGAAGACTATAAGCTGGCGGCCCTGCGGAAGAGCATCGGCGTCGTCTTGCAGGACGTCTTCCTTTTTTCCGGTTCCGTCGTGGACAATATCACCCTTCGCAACGACGCCATACCGATGGAAAAGGTCGAAGAAGCGGCCAGGCTCATCGGCATGCATGAATTCATTATGCGATTGCCGGGCGGGTATCATTATAATGTCATGGAACGCGGCAGCACGCTCTCGTTGGGTCAGCGGCAGCTGTTGTCTTTTATCCGTGCGTTACTGTATGATCCGTCCATCCTGATCCTGGATGAGGCGACCTCATCCGTAGACACCGAGTCCGAACAGCTGATCCAGGAAGCCATCGACAAGCTGATCGCCGGCCGTAGCTCTATCATCATCGCCCACCGGCTGTCCACCATCCGCAAAGCCAACCAGATCATCGTCCTCGACAAAGGCGAGATCCGCGAGATCGGCACCCACGAGCAACTGTTGGCAAATGGGGGTTTTTACGCTAAATTGCACGAGATGCAATTCAGCAAGCACGCCTCGCATGAACGAAAGGCGTCGTAGAAATCAGCCTGATTATCAACCCTCTCGCGTATAGTGGTCGCCGAAGCCCTTTTTCTTTAATCTTATTT
>DASZOW010000631.1:0-6278 GCA_035550615.1 Puia sp. | reverse complement strand
CGGCCGGCTGATGACGCCGGATTATATCGCGGTAGAAAAGGACTGGACGGTCGGCGAAGTGATCGATCATATCCGCGAAGTGGGAAAGGACAGCGAAACGATCGATGTCATCTATGTCGTGGATGAGAAAGGCGTTTTTATCGATGACATAAGGATCAGGGAGATCATCCTCGCCAACCCGGAAAAAAGAATCGAAGATGTCATCGACAACAGGTATATCGCGCTTAACGTAAACGATGACCAGGAGGTGGCCAGCGAGGCGTTCAAAATGAATAACCGCGTCGCCTTGCCCGTCCTCGATAATAATAAAATTCTGCTCGGGATCGTGACCATCGACGACGTCCTTTGGCTCGCCACGGAAGAATTCACCGAAGATATCCAGAAGATAGGTGGTACGGAAGCCCTGGACGAACCGTATCTCGAGATCCCACTGGTGAAACTTTTCAAGAAACGGGTGGTCTGGCTGGTGGTCCTTTTCCTGAGCGAGATGTTGACAGCCACGGCCATGGGTTATTTCGAGGACGAGATCGCCAAGGCGGTGGTACTGGCTCTCTTCGTACCGCTGATCATCTCGAGCGGAGGCAATAGCGGCAGCCAGGCTTCCACGCTGATCATCCAGGCGATGGCATTGGGAGAGATCACCATTACGGACTGGTTCCGGGTGATCCGCCGGGAGCTGTTATCGGGGCTTTTGCTGGGAACGGTGCTGGGCATCATCGGCTTTACGCGGGTGGTGTTATGGAACCAGATCTTCCATACATACGGCGAACATACCGGCCTGATTGCCAGCACAGTAGGTATTTCCCTTATCGGTGTGGTGCTTTGGGGCACGATTGCCGGAAGCATGCTGCCCATAGTACTGAAGAAATTCGGCGCCGATCCGGCCACGTCTTCCGCCCCTTTTGTGGCGACGCTGGTCGACGTCACGGGTCTGGTGATCTATTTTTCCGTGGCGTTCCTGATCATGCGTGGCGTTTTGCTGTAATATGTGCTGGAAATGCGCTTGCAGCGCAAAATATCGGCGCTTCTGCTAATCTGCGGGCATCTGCGCATTAACGCATTTTTAATCCCTTTTTTTTGTCGTAACTTAAACTAGGAACCGGATTCCCGGTCTAATGCGTACCGTAATCTAAAAAGTATGTTATGAAAAAGTTGTGTATAGGGATAAAACAGAAAACTATCCTACCCCTCCTTGCGCTGCTTTTGATGGGAGTGGCCGGGTATGCCCAACGTGGAGGCGGCGGTCATTTCGGCGGTGGCGGCGGCTTCCACGGCGGCGGTGGCGGCGCTCATTTTGGCGGTGGCGGCTTCCACGGCGGCGGTGGCGGCGCTCATTTCGGTGGCGGTGGCAGTAGCTTTCGCGGCGGCGCCAGCTTCTCCCGTGGCGGTGCCGGTTTTTCTCGTAGCGGCGCGAGCTTCTCCCGCGGCAGTTTTTCTCGTGGCGGAACGACCTTCTCCCGCGGCGGCGCCTTTTCTCGCGGCGGAGCCACCTACGGCGGCATCCGTTCAAGCGCCGGCGTCAGAACCGGTGTCAACTATGGCGCTCGTGCACGCGGGGTCATCGGAGCCGGTAGATATGTCGGCGGCCGTGGACACATAGGCGGCTATGGACATGGTGGATATTATGCCGGCGGTCATCACTACGGCGGTCATTACTACGGCGGCCATTATTATGGCTATGGCGGTTGGGGCTGGGGTCTCGGTCTCGGTTTAGGCTGGGGCTGGCCCTATTATGGTTATCCTTACTACGGCAGCTATTATGGTTACCCCTATGGATATGGCTACGGTTATTATTCGCCCTATGCTTATCCCCCCGGCTATTATTACGATCCCAATGATGAGCCCGAGGATCCCTACGGCGATGGTTCTGGCAACCCACGGCTGGAAGAAGACCAGCAGCAGCAAGACCAGCAGCAGCAGCAAGACCAGCAGCAGCAACCACCCCAGTACAATAACAACAACCCTGACAACGATAACCAGAACAACTACCCGAATCCCGATTCACTGCAGAACAGACCGGGTACGAATAACAATTCCCCTACCTCCTATTCCTCTTCTTCGGCTGCCAATAACGGCGACAAGGAATGGATAAAAGGCCATTGGAAACACACGTACGATGGATGGGTCTGGATAGAAGGCTACTGGCGCCCGAAACAAAGCACCTACAATAATTGAATGATGTACGATCTACACTAAATAATGACTGTCCTTCGGACCAAAGACGCTGAACGCGTTGGAGAAGCCCCCGAGATGGGGCTTTTTTATTATGTGACCCTTACTGCCGTCTAAGGGCATTTTTTTGAAGATATTTGTCTAATATTGCTCTGCTAAATTTTGCTACATGTGTGGAATCGTGGCTTATATCGGTCCAAGGGAGGCTTATCCAATTATCCTCAAAGGTTTGAAGCGTTTGGAATACCGCGGGTATGATAGTTCGGGTGTAGCGCTCCTCAACAAGGACCTTCGTGTTTACAAAAGGAAAGGAAAAGTCATCGAGTTAGAAGACAGTCTCGTCGGCAAGGACCTTCACGCCCACGCCGGCATGGGCCATACCCGCTGGGCCACGCATGGCGAACCCAATGATCGCAATGCGCATCCGCACAGCTCCGCCAGTGGCCGGCTCGCGATGATCCATAACGGAATCATCGAGAACTATACCCAGCTGAAACAAGAGCTGATGCGGCTAGGTTACAAGTTCAAGAGCGACACCGACACCGAGGTCCTGCTGAATTTCATCGAGGAGATCCAGAAGAACAACCAATGCGGTCTCGAAGAAGCCGTCCGGATCGCACTAAAACGCGTCGTCGGCGCTTATGTGATCGTATTACTCGATAGAGACAATCCCGATACGGTGATAGCCGCCCGCAAAGGAAGCCCCCTGGTGATCGGTATCGGCAAAGGCGAACATTTCCTGGCTTCGGACGCGTCGCCCATCATCGAATACACCAAGGAAGTGGTCTATGTAAACGACTATGAGCTGGCCATCCTGAAGGCCGACGAGCTGATCCTGAAAAATCTCGGGAACGAAAAGATCACGCCCTTTATCCAGAAACTCGATCTCGAAATGGCCGCTATCGAAAAAGGCGGCTATGATCACTTTATGCTCAAGGAGATCTTCGAGCAACCGGATACCATCTTCGACTGTCTGCGAGGCCGTCTCGATGTCGTCAAAGGCAGCATCACCATGGCGGGTATCCAGCAGAATATAGATCGGTTGACCGGCGCCAGCCGCATCATCATGGTAGCCTGCGGCACCAGCTGGCATGCCGGACTTGTCGCCGAATATATCTTCGAAGAACTGTGCCGCATCCCGGTGGAAGTGGAGTATGCATCGGAATTCCGGTACCGCAACCCGGTAATCCATCCGGGCGATGTCATCATCGCAATCTCGCAAAGCGGCGAGACGGCCGACACCATCGTCGCCATTGAAAAGGCCAAGGAGAACGGCGCCTTTATCCTCGGCGTGGTCAACGTCGTAGGCTCCTCGATCGCCCGGATCTCCAATGCCGGCGCCTATACTCACGCGGGTCCCGAGATCGGCGTCGCCTCGACAAAGGCGTTTACGGCACAGCTGGCGGTGCTCACCATGATCGCGCTGAAGATCGCCAGGGAAAAAGGAACCATCGACGACACGCGGTATATGCAGCTTCTCAACGAGCTCCATGCCATCCCTGAAAAAGTCAAAGAAGTTCTGAAGCTCGACGATACAGTGAAACAGCTGGCAGTGAAATATAAAGATGCTAAGGACGCGTTGTACCTTGGCCGGGGATATAATTTTGCGGTGGCGCTGGAAGGTGCGCTAAAGCTCAAGGAGATCTCCTATATCCATGCGGAAGGATATCCTGCCGCAGAAATGAAACATGGCCCTATCGCCCTCGTCGACGAGTCGCTCCCCGTGGTCTTCGTAGCGACACGCGACAGCTATCATGAGAAGATCGTCAGCAATATCCAGGAGATCAAAGCCAGAAAAGGCCGGGTGATCGCCGTTATCTCTCAAGGCGACAACATCATTGGGAATATGGCGGATGACTGTATCGCCATTCCCGAAGCAGACGAGCTCATCGCGCCTATGTTGAGCGTTATCCCACTTCAGCTGCTGGCCTATTACAGCGGCGTTGCTAAAGGATATGATGTCGACAAACCCAGGAACCTGGCCAAAAGCGTAACGGTGGAATAGTTATGAACGAGATCAAAAAAAGCCCGATAAATTCCTTAGGCTATTCGTTTATCGATAGCCCTTACCTACCCAGGGGAAAGGACGAATACCATCTTCGCAACATCCAGAACAGGAGCGGTATCGGCTACCGGCAGCTCACAGCATACGAGATCGAGGTGCTGGTGCGTAACCGGAATACGTCTGCCAATTGGAACGATATCCTGGTCTCCGATGATTTCACACCGGAGCTGGTACAAAATTGCAAGTTCTTCGGACTCGTACGGATCGGTAAGCTGTCCCCCTACTATCTGGAATTCCATAATTTGCGTCGCCCCGTGGGCTTGTATAACAGCACCATCATCAGCTGCGATTTCGGGGATAACGTCTGTATCGACAATACCAACTATCTTTCCCATTATATCATCGGCAATGACGTCATGATCGTGAATACCAACGAAATGGCGACCACCGATCATGCGAAATTCGGTAACGGCATCCTCAAGGAAGGCGAAGATGAGTCCATCCGCATCTGGCTGGAGGTTTGTAATGAGAACGGAGGCCGCAGCATCATTCCCTTTAACGGCATGCTGCCCGGCGACGCGTGGCTCTGGACGCGGTACCGGGATGACAAGGTTCTGCAGGAAAAATTCAAGGAGTTCACTTCTGCCGCGTTCGACAACAGGCGGGGATATTATGGCAAGGTCGGCGACCGGACCGTGATCAAGAACTGTAAGATCATCAAAGACGTTTGGATCGGCAGCGATGCCTATCTCAAAGGCGCCAACAAGCTCAAGAACCTGACCATCAACTCCTCCCCCGGCGCCATGTCGCAGATTGGCGAAGGCTGTGAGCTGGTGAACGGGATCGTGGGTTTCGGCTGCCGGGTTTTCTATGGCGTCAAGGCCGTCCGTTTCATCATGGCATCGCATTCGCAGCTCAAGTACGGCGCGAGGCTGATCAATAGCTATCTGGGCAATAATTCGACGATCTCCTGTTGCGAAGTGCTCAACTCGCTGATCTTTCCGGCGCACGAACAGCATCATAACAACTCGTTCCTCTGCGCCGCACTGGTCATGGGACAGAGTAATATGGCGGCAGGCGCTACCATCGGGTCTAACCATAATTCCCGTAGTCCCGACGGCGAGATCATTGCCGGTCGCGGTTTCTGGCCAGGGCTGTGCGTAAGCCTGAAACACAATTCGCGTTTTGCATCCTTTGTCCTGCTGGCCAAGGGCGATTATCCGGCGGAACTGGATATTCCAATGCCTTTTGCGCTGGTGAGCAACGACGTAAGCAAAGATGAGCTGGTGGTGATGCCCGCTTACTGGTTCCTGCATAATATGTATGCGCTGGCGCGGAATTCCTGGAAATATACAGATCGCGACAAACGCATCGACAAGATACAATTGCTGGAATACGATTATCTGGCGCCGGATACCGTATGCGAGATAGTACAGGCCCTTGAGCTGATGGAGCAGTTCACCGGCCTGGCGCTGGCCCGGCAGGGAGCCAACCCAGAAAAATATTCCGCGGCGGAGCTTCGGGAAATGGGCGCCAGCTTGCTGGAACATAGTCCCGGTGAAGCCGATGCGCTCGAGATCCTGGCGGAAGGCTGGGAGAATAGCGACCGAAAGGTCCGGTTGATCAAGGTGTCCCAGGCCCGTACGCTTTTCCGCGAGCTGATCGCGCATTATGCCGCGCAACAGCTGATGCGTTTCATTAAAGAACAAAAAGTCACGAGCTATGCCGGGCTGCTGGCGGTGACGCCCGCGGTCGGGGCGTTGACTTCCTGGGTGAACGCGGGAGGCCAGCTGATCCGCGAATCGGAGCTTCAAAAATTCATTGTACAGATACATCAAGGCAAACTGCGCAGTTGGGAACAAGTGCATAAGTGGTATGGACAGCAGGCCGAGAACTATGCCGCGGATAAGCTGGCGCATGCCCTGGCAGCACTAAAGGTGGTTACCGGGTTCTCGCTCCGCAAAGACGGCCCCGAGGCGCTTGGACATCTGCTGCGTCAAAGCGTCGCCATGCGCGAGCAGTTGACCAGGGAGATCTATGACTCCCGCGCCAAAGATTACAGCAACCCTTTCCGCAGGATGGTGTATGGCTCCGCGGAAGA
>DASZOW010000630.1:0-8673 GCA_035550615.1 Puia sp. | reverse complement strand
GGACACAAAGATCAGCGTAAAAGTATCCGACAGCTACAAGTTTGCCATAGTCTGCCTTCCGATGGCCTCCTATTTTGCAAGGCCGGTACGGGTAAAGGTGGAACGCGAATACACGCGCGCCGCAAGGGGCGGAACGGGCTTTGCCAAATGCGGCGGCAATTATGGCGGGGCGTTGTACCCGACGGAGATCGCAAAAGCGGCGGGCTATGACCAGGTCCTGTGGACGGACGGACGCGATCATGAATATATCGAAGAGTCGGGTATGATGAATGTGTTCTTTATGATCGGCGATACGCTGGTAACGCCGCCACTCACCGATTCCATCCTCGATGGCGTTACCCGGGACAGTCTGCTGGTATTGGCTGCCGCCAGGGGAATAAAGATCGAGGAGCGGCCGGTTAGCGTCAGGGAGCTGCAACAGGGTCTCGAAAATAAACGCATCACCGAGGTCTTCGGGGCAGGGACGGCTGCGGTCGTGTCGCCGGTCCGCGTGATCGGTATCGACGGGAAGGACTATACGTTACCGCTCGCAGGAGAAAATGGAAGTGTTGCGCTCACATTAAAAGGCGCCATCGATGATATCCGCTATGGCCGTGTACCCGACGTTCACCAGTGGAATTATTTTATCCAATGACGCGTTTATCCATAATTGGTTAAATTGTGTCATGGAAAAAGACCGGCTCAAAACACCGGAATGGAAAATATGGGGACCATATCTAAGCGACCGGCAGTGGGGTACAGTACGGGAAGATTATAGCGCCGATGGCCAGGCATGGACCTATACCACGCACGATATGGCCTACAGCAAAGCCTGGCGTTGGGGCGAAGAGGGGATCGGGGGTATCGCCGACAAACGGCAGCATCTTTGTTTTGCTCCCGTCTTCTGGAACAAAAAAGATCCGATCCTCAAAGAGCGGCTTTTCGGGCTTAGCGGTTACGAAGGCAACCATGGGGAAGACGTCAAGGAGCTGTATTACTATCTCGACTCCTCTCCTACACATAGCTATATGAAGATGCTCTACAAGTATCCGCAGAGCGTTTTCCCTTATGAGAGATTGGTACAGGAGAACAGGCGGCGGACGCGCGACCAACCGGAATTCGAGCTCATGGATACCGGCGTTTTCGACGAAGACAAATATTTCGACATCTTTATCGAGTATGCCAAAGCCGGCAAAGAAGATATCCTGATCAGGATCACGGCGCATAACCGGGGGAAAGATGCGGCTCCGCTGCATGTCCTGCCGACAGTCTGGTTCCGTAATACCTGGAGCTGGGGAACTGATGAATACAAACCGTCGATGGTGTCATCCAATGAAGGCGATATCATCATCGAGCATCGTGATCTGGGCGAATGGGGGCTCTATGGCGAGGAAACGGATGTAAATCTGTTCTGTGACAACGAGACCAATCCGCTCAGAATGTATGGACAGAAGCAGCCCGGCTATTTCAAGGACGGCATCCAGGAATATCTGGTACATGGCAACGAAAAGGCCATCAATTCCCAGCAGGGAACAAAAGCCGCCCAGAACTATGAGCGGATGGTCCCCGGCGGCGGCTGTACAACCATCCGGCTGCGGCTGGCCAGCTCGCGCGAATACAATCCCTTTGCCGATTTCGATCAGGTCTTTGCCGACCGGATCAGGGAGACCGATGAATTCTATGCCGAGCTGCAGGCCGACATAAAAGATGAGGATGAAAAACGGGTGCAGCGACAGGCATTCGCCGGTATGCTCTGGAACAAACAGCTGTACACTTACAGTGTCGAAGACTGGCTCAAAGGCGATGCACGGCAGCCGGCGCCGCCTCCCGAACGCTGGAAAGGCCGAAACCACAAATGGCAGCATCTCAAGAACAGCAATATCATCTCCATGCCGGACAAATGGGAATATCCCTGGTATGCGGCATGGGACCTGGCGTTTCATTGTGTGATCTTCTCGTTGATCGACCCGGATTTTGCCAAACATCAGCTACTGCTGCTCACGCACGATTGGTATATGCATCCCAGCGGCAAGCTGCCTGCCTACGAATGGTCATTCGATGACACCAATCCTCCGGTGCATGCCTGGGCGGCATATCGGGTCTATGAGATCGAAAAAAATGCCAATGGCGGCAAAGGCGATGTTCCGTTCCTCGAGACCGTCTTTCATAAATTACTGATGAACTTTACGTGGTGGGTGAACCGGAAGGATGAGGAAGGCAATAATATCTTCGAGGGCGGATTCCTTGGAATGGATAATATCGGGCTGTTCGACCGGAATAATACCAGGGTTTTGGGTGGCGGGATGCTCGAACAGGCGGATGGGACAAGCTGGATGGCCGCTTATAGCCTGGGACTGATGCGGATTGCGCTCGAGCTGTCATTGACAAACCCGATCTACCAGGATATGGCCAATAAGTTCTTCGAGCATTTCCTGAATATCGCCAAGGCTATGACCAATATCGGCACGGGGAGCAGCGGGCTATGGGACGAACAGGACGAGTTCTATTACGATGCGGTGCGGATGCCCGGTGACGTTAGCATCAAGCTGAAGATCCGGTCCATGGTGGGGCTTCTGCCGCTGTTTGCCGTAGAGGTCATCGATGACGAGATCCTGCAAAGGCTGCCCGATTTCGCCAAACGGCTGAATTGGCTGTTCGACAACCGGCCCGATCTGGCGTCGCTGGTCTCCCGCTGGCATGAGAAAAGCCCGGGGCAAAAACACCTGCTTTCGTTATTGCGGGGGCACCGGGTAAAACGCATTCTCTACCGGATGCTCGATGAAACCGAGTTCCTGAGTCCTTATGGCATCCGCTCGCTTTCCAAATTCCATGGCCAGCATCCCTATCAATTCAAGATAGACGGACAATTGCTGACGATCCAGTATACCCCTGCCGAATCGAATATTCCCTTATTCGGCGGCAACAGCAACTGGCGCGGGCCGATCTGGTTCCCCCCGAATTTTCTGCTGATCGAGGCGCTGCAGCGTTTTCATCATTACTACGGCGATGATTTCAAGATCGAGTATCCCACGCATTCCGGCCGGATGCTGACACTGGATCAGATCAGCGAAGAATTGTCGATGCGGCTTTCGCGGTTATTCCTCCGGGACCAGAAGGGCCGGCGGCCTGCCTTTGGCGATTGCGAAAAGATGCAGACCGACCCACATTTCAAGGACTATATCCTCTTTTTTGAATATTTCGACGGCGATACGGGCAAAGGATTGGGCGCCTCGCATCAGACCGGGTGGACGGGCCTGGTAAGTAAGCTGCTCATGCCCCGGCGGCCAGCAAATTCCCGATAGCCCGGGCGGTGGCGGTAAGGTTGGCGGCCGTCTCCGGCAGTGCTTGTCCGAGCGGCAGCGGTTCATGATTTATCGGCAGCAGTACGTCGAAGCAGGAGGACAGCGCAGCATTTTCTTCCCGGGGAACGCTACCGGCGAGCCCGATCACCGGTAGTCCATGTTTTTTTGCCGCAACCGCAACTCCAAAGGGGCCTTTGCCTCGCAGTGTCTGTTCGTCGATACTGCCCTCGCCGGTGATCACCCAATCGGCGCGTTTCAGCGCATTTTCGAAATCCGTGGTTTTTAGAAAAACATCGATCCCGTTGACCAGTCCGGCGTCCAGCAGCGCATGCAGGCCCGCGGCCGCTCCGCCTGCCGTCCCGGATTTGGGAAGATCGGAGAGATCGATATCGAACTGCCGGTTTATAACCTTCGATAGTTGTTGTAAAGCCGTTTCGAGCTGTTCGATGTCCCTGGGAGAGGCGCCTTTTTGCGGGCCAAAGACGGCAGCCGCGCCATGGGGACCGAGCAATGGGTTGTCTACGTCGCAAAGCACGGTCAGCTCCGTATTCTTCAGCCGGGTATCGAGGCGTCGGACATCGATGGACCCCAGGTTATTCAGACCGGATGGCAGGGAGGTGATCTCATGGCCGTTGGCATCCAGAAAACGGATACCCAGGGCCGTAAGGATGCCGGCGCCTCCGTCTACCGTAGCCGAACCGCCCATACCGATAAGAATGCGCCGGGGATGTTCTTCCAGGGCGGCCGATATCAGCTCGCCCGTGCCGCGGGAGGAGGCATGCAAGGGATCCAGCTCGCCGGTCGCCAGCAGCCGCAGACCGGAGGCATTGGCCATCTCGATGATCGCCGTTTCTCCATCCGCGCTAAGACCATAATAGCTTTTCCGTTCCCGGCCAAAAGGGTCCCGGGTCATGACCTCTATTTTGCGGGCCCTGAGCCTGGCCATTAGCAGGTCACCCGTGCCGTCGCCGCCATCACCCACGGGAAAGCGCTCGGCCGTAAACTTCAACCGGCTTTGCTGCAAGCCCAGCAGGATGGCCGTAGCCGCAGCTTCGGCGGACAGGCTATTCTTAAAGGCGTTCGGGGCGATCAGGATATGCATGCGGAGGATCGTGATCTTTTAATTTACAACATTCGTCGGCTTGCCGGCCATGAAAGCCTCTAAATTAGCGAGGGAACCCGCCATCAGCCGCATGCGCGCCTCCCGGGTGGCCCAGGAGATATGCGGGGTGATGATGCAGTTCCTGGCGCCGATCAGCGGACTGCCCGCTACCGGCGGTTCGATAGAAAGCACATCCAGACCGGCGCCAGCGATCCGGTCCGTATTCAAAGCCGCTGCCAGATCTTCCTCGACAATGATCGGCCCGCGGGAAGTATTCAGCAGGAAAGCGGACGGCTTCATGAGAGCAAGCGTCTCCTTGTTGATCAGCCCGAGCGTTTCCGGGAAAAGCGGGCAATGGATGCTCACGACATCGGACCGTTGCAGCAGCTCGGGGATCCCGGCCCATTGGAAGTTCCGGCGATGCGGCTGACCCGGCCGGGTGCGGCTGTTGCCGATGACGGCCATATCGAAGGCCGTGGCTATATCCGCCACCTTGCTGCCGATATTACCCATCCCGATGATCCCGATAGTCTTTCCCGCCAGCTCGACCAGCGGATAGTCCCAGAAACAAAAATCGGGTGACTGCGACCATTTGCCGGCCATGACCGCGTCGCTATGGCGCTGTACCCTATGGGTCAGCTCGAGAAGCAGGGCAAAGGTCATCTGCACTACCGATGCCGTCCCATAACTGGGGACATTGCTTACGACGACGCCTTGCCGCTTTGCCGCAGCAATATCGATGATGTTATAACCTGTAGCCGTGACGCCGATATACTTTAACCTGGGCAGCTTTTCCAGGATCTGTGCGGAAAGAGGAAACTTGTTGGTGATCAGGGCGTCTGCGCCGCTACAGCGTTCCAGGATGGCTTTGGGATCGCTGGATGTCCGCGGGTATACGGTCACTTCGCCATATTCCCGCCATTTGTCCCAGCTGAGGTCGCCGGGATTCAGGGTATGGCCATCGAGGACGACGATCTTAATATTGTTCATAGATGATGAATGTATGCGGGTATCATCCATTTGAATAGATAGGCCTGGGCCAGCACTATACAGCAGATGAGGCACAAAAGTATGAGACTATGCCGTACGGTGAAGCGGAAAAGATCCGATTCCCTGTCCACCAGGCCGCCGGCGGCCGCGGCGACGGCGATGGATTGGGGGGAGATCATTTTGCCGATGACCCCGCCGGAAAGATTGGCGCCGACGGTGACTACCGGGTCGACACCGATGGAAACAGCCGTTGTCGATTGCAATTTACAGAATAGCGCATTCGAGGAGGTGTCGGAACCGGTAATGAATACACCGAGCCAGCCGAGGATGGGGGCAAAAAACGGAAAAAAGGCGCCGGTATTTGCCAGCGAGCGGGCAATGGTCTGGGTAATGCCGGAATCGTTCATGAGATAGGCGAAGGCCAGTACCACGGCGATGCTGAGTATCGGAAAACGTAGCTGATGAGCGGTGGCTTTTAGCACCTCTATGCCTTGTTTTAAAGTAAGACCCGAAAAGACCAGTGAGATAATGGCGGCAAACAGGATAGCCGTGCCGGCTGCGGGAAGATAGTTGAAGCGGTAGATATGCGCCACCGGGCCGTTGTGGTCTTCGATGCTGTTGTGAAGACCGGGAAACGCGAATTGCAGGGCGCCGTGGCTGGTAAGCCATTCTTTGACCGGCGCCACTCCCCAGGCGATGATCATCAGGGTGAGGGCAATAAAGGGGCTTAGCGCCCACAGGAGCCGGCGTGCAGCGGGTGAGACCCCGGCCGGCTGTATATGTTCCGCCTCGCCGGCAAAACGCCAGACTGAACGCGGCTGCCAGAATCGCAATAGGACCAGCAGACTGATGATGGAGCCGATACCGGCCAGGACATCGGGAAGGGCGGGACCGAGAAAGTTGGAAGACAGGTATTGAATCAGCGCAAAGGATAAACCCGAGACCAATGCCGCGGGAGCGACTTCTTTTGCACTTTTGAAACCGGCCATCAGGACCACCAGATAGAAAGGCAGTAAGGCAGAAAGGATGGGCAGCGTCCGGCCGACCATTTGCGATATCACCTGTTCTGGGAGCGAAGTGACCTGTGCGGCGACGGCCACCGGGATGCCGATGGAGCCGAAGGCCACGGGGGCCGTGTTGGCGATCAGACAAAGCCCCGCCGCATACAAGGGATTGAAGCCAAGGCCCGTAAGCATGGCCGCGGTGATCGCCACCGGGGCGCCGAAACCGGCCGTACCTTCCAGAAAGGAGCCAAAAGAGAATGCAATAAGCAGTGCCTGTATCCGCCGGTCTGCGGTAATACCCGCCATAAATCCTCGGATCACCTCGAACTGGCCGCTGCGGACGGCGATATTGAACAAGAAGACAGCGGTAAATACGATCCAGCAGATCGGGAAGAGGCCATACAGAGCTCCGTTAGCCGCCGAAAGCAGGGCCAGGTGGACAGGCATGCGGTAGACAATGACTGCTATCAGCAGGGCGGAAAGCGTAGCGAGGAGGCTGGCCTGGTAACCGCGCATCTTGCGGATCACCAATGCCCAAAAGATCACCGACACGGGCACGATGGCCACCAGGCAGGATACCGGCAGATTATGACAGGGATCGAGGGGCTGTATCCAGGCCATTGCTAATTAAATATCTTTATTGCGGGAAGCTCGATGGTGAAATTGGTTCCATTGGTGGCGTCGGAGGTAACGTAAATAGTCCCTTTATGAAGGGCGATGATCCGCTGGGCCAGGGCGAGACCCAGTCCGAAGCCGCGGACGCTGGCGGTGCCTGATCCCCGGTAAAACGGCTGGAAGATCTGTTGGATCTCATTTGCCGGGATCACGACGCCCTGGTTGACCACTTTTACATAGACCTTATGCCAGGCGAAGCTGAGATCTACGATCGCCCGTTTATCGGGGGAATATTTACATGCGTTCTCCACGAGATTTTTGATCGCAATGTATAGCAGCTCGCCGTTGCCAAATACCACAAAATCCTTTTCATCTTCGGGAAATTCGCCAAAATCGAGCTCAACGTTATACTCCGAATTCAGCTTTTTGACATCTGCGACCACCCGCATGAGCACTTCGTCGACGCGGACCTCATTGAGCTCGATGCCGCCCTGTGATCCGGTCTTGGCGATCTCGAGCAGGCTTTTGGTGAGCTGGCGCATCTGCTGAACGTCCTCCCGGACCGAGAACAGCACCTGTTTATATTCGTCCGCCGCCCGGTCCTTTTGGAGGGCGACCTCCACCTGGCTGGATACCGAGGTTAGCGGGGTGGAGAGCTCGTGCGAGGCATTGGATATAAACCGGCGCTGGATGGCAAAAGATTCCTGTAACCGGCTCAAAAGATCGTTGAAGGTATTGCCCAGCTGGCTCATCTCGTCCTGGCCGGTGCCTGCTCTTATCCGCTGGGTGAGATCGTAAGACGAGATCTCTTTGACCTCATGGATGATCTGGGTTATGGGCCGCAGGAGCTGACGGGCAAAAAGAAAGCTCACCAGTGCGGTAAGACACACCCCCAGGATGAGACTGATGATAAGGATCTTGTTCAGGGTCTCGACCCTTTCCAGGCCTTCTTCGTCATGGCCTCCTACGACCATGATGAAATCCCGCTTGTTCGTTTGCCGGTGAAGGGCGACGATCTCCAGGGGGCCCATGGTAAAAAACTTTTCGCCGGATTTCCGGGTATCGTCCAGCAGGGCCTGGGAAATCTTCAGGGGGGGCGCCCCGGGCATATCAAACCGATATAGGACCTTGCCGTTGTCCGATAAGATCGCAATGCTCCGCGACGCTACTGTCCCCACGGTGGAAGCGGTGTCCATCCGGCGCAGGAAGGCGAAGGCGCTGTCCCCCATGACCGTATACAGCTGCATATTGTAGTTGGCCCGGGATTTGAGCCGTTTCTCGAATGCCCGGGTACGCTCCAGTTTGGCAAAATAATACACCGACCAGGTCAAAAGCGAGATGATCGCCGTGACCAGGAGCGTGAACAGCAGCATTATTTTATAGCGGATCTTCACAGGTCTGTGCGTGAGGGGGTTTTGTCATCAGGGGGTTTCTTTTAATACATAACCCATTCCCACCTGCGTGTAAATGAGCTTCGAAGAAAAGTCTTTTTCGATCTTTTTCCGCAGGAAATTCACGTAGACGTCGATCACGTTCGTCTTGGTGTCGAAATCGATATCCCAGACGTTAATGGCAATATCGATCCGGGAGACCACTTTGTTCTTATTCCGGATAAAATACTCGAGAAGTTGGAATTCCTTGGCCGTTAGCGGGATATTTCGGCCGTCGCGGGTGACCTCCT
>DASZOW010000629.1:0-7968 GCA_035550615.1 Puia sp. | reverse complement strand
ATGCCGGGATATGACCCGGGCAAATACTACGATCTCTATTCGGTCCTCAAGGATGTGGTGGCCAGCGACGCTCCGCAGTATACGCAGGCCGCGGACAACGGCGCCATCATCAATATGATCCCGACGCACAAGTTCAGTCTTCCCGTAGACAGCGCCGCAGCAGCCGGAAGCGATGCCATTCATCCCGGCGACAGCATCCGCCACGAGCTGCACCTCGATATCCCGGACAATCGTCACTACCTGCTGAAGAACGATCTGGCAATGCTGGCCGTCATCTCCAGCAGCAAGTGGAAACGCCCCATCTGTTTCACCTCGCCACAGGACCTCGCCAGCCTCGGCCTCGACAAATATGTCCGGTTGCGCGGCATGGTCTATCAGTTGACCCCCGCCCTGAACGCAGGCGGCGCCGACAACGACGCGTCCTATAAGATCATCATGGACAAATTTGCCTATGGCAACGCCGACAAAGAAGGCGTCTACTATGACGAAGAGAACCGCCGTCATCTCAACAGCATCAAATTCGCCCACGCCCAGGTGGCGATGAGCCTCGCCGCCGCCGGCAGAAAGGACTCCGCCAGGAAGATTCTCGAACACTATGACCAGAACGTCCTGCAATCGAACATGCCTTATGGGATGACCTCGAACCGCGGGAACCTGCATGATTATTTTTCGTTCGACTTCCTGCAGGCCTGTTATATGGCCGGCGATTCGTCCCTGGCGAAAAAGGTAACTGCCTCGCTGAAAAAAGACCTGGATCAGCAGATGCGTTATTATAAATCGCTGGGCGATCCGTCGATGAGCGATGAACAGCTGGCCATCAACGCCAACATGCTCCTGCAGAAAGGCGGTGGTAATCTCAGCGATCTACAGGCCAAATATTTCGCGCAGGATATCCTGAGCACTTACCGGATGCTGATGCAGATCAACGAGTGGGATAAACAGGTCAAGACCATCCCGGGAGGCTCCCCGAACCGGTGATGCCGGTGGAACAAACCCGTCATAAAGCAAGTCCAAACCCTTATTTTTGCCCGTAAAATTTTCAACACCAATGCGTTTTAACAAGGTAAACAACATCGTCGGCTGGATCGTGGGATTGATCGCCTGCACGGTGTTCGTGATGACCATGGAGCCTACCGGTAGTTTCTGGGATTGCGGCGAATTCGTTTCCAGCTGCTACAAACTGCAGATCCCCCACCCGCCCGGCGCCCCGCTGTTCGTCCTCATGGGCCGCTTCTTCATCATCCTCTTCGGAGATAACCCGCATACGGCCGCCAAAGGCGTGAACTTCATGAGCGCCATCGGTAGCGGCCTGTCCATCCTGTTCCTCTTCTGGACCATCACCCACTTTGCCCGCAAGCTCATCGTGGGATCCCTGCATACCGAACCGGGCAAACAACAGACCTTTACGATCTTGGCCTGCGGCGTCGTAGGCGCCCTGGCGTATACCTTTTGCGACTCCTTCTGGTATAGCGCGGTGGAAGGCGAAGTGTACGCGACCTCCGCATTCTTTACCGCCCTCGTGTTCTGGGCCATCCTCAAATGGGAACAGAATGCCGACAAACCCGGCGCGGATAAATGGATCATCTTCATCTTCTACATGATGGGCCTGTCCATCGGGGTACACCTGCTCAACCTGCTGACCATCCCGGCAGTCGTCATGGTCTATTATTTCAAACGCTATAAGCCTACGACTGCTGGCGCCGTGACGGCCTTCTTTATCGGCTGCATCATCACTGGCGTCGTCCAGAAATTCGTGATCCAGTATACGATCAAAGGGGCCGGCGACTTCGACATCTTCTTTGTCAACTCCCTCGGCATGCCCTTCTTCTCCGGCTTCGCCGCCTTCTTCATCCTGCTGGCCGTGGTCATGGTCCTCGTCGCGCGCTGGGCCATGAAAAAAGGTTATTATTATCTCCGGATAGCCATCTGGAGCGCCGGATTTATGCTGCTCGGCTATTCCACCTATTTCACCACCATGATCCGCAGTACCGCCAACCCGGGCGTGGACATGTACAACGTGGATAACCCCGTAAGCCTGGTCGGCTATCTCAGCCGCGACCAATATGGCGACTGGCCGATCCTCTATGGCCCCGACTTCCAGGACCGCGCCCCGCGCGTAGCATCCGGAACGCTTTATGTCAAAGGCAAAGACAAATACGACGACGCCGGCAAGACCTATTCGGAAGACTGGGCCAATACCCCATCCTCGCATATCTTCCCGCGCATGTGGGACGGAAACAACGACCGCGGTCAGTTGGATTGCTACCGCCAGTACGGCGGCCTGGGTGAAGGCGACGTCCCTACCATGGCCAGCAACATCAAATACTTCATCAGCTATCAGAACTGGGAGATGTTCGGCCGCTACTTTATGTGGAACTTCTCGGGTAAACAAAACGACCTCCAGGGCTTCGGTAACTCCCGCGACGGCAATGCCATCACCGGCATTCCCTTTATAGATAATTTGTTCCTCGGCGACCAAAGCCGCATGCCCGATACCATCCACAAGGACAACAAGTCCTACAACCGCATGTTCCTGCTTCCCGTGATACTCGGGCTCATCGGTTTCTTCGTCCAGGCCAACCGCAACAAACGCGATTTCCTGGTGACCTTTCTGCTGTTCTTCTTCACCGGTTTCGCCATCGTGGTTTACCTGAACCAGGCCGGCTATCAGCCACGCGAACGTGACTATGCCTTCGCGGGCGCCTGCTATGCCTTTGCGATCTGGATCGGCATCGGCGTCATCTGGGTCAAAGAATTTCTCGAACGCTATGCCATCAAAGGCAAGGCCGATATGGCCAACTATGCCGCCGCGGGCCTCTGCTTCCTCGCCGTTCCCGTCCTCATGGGCAGCCAGGAATGGGATGACCATGACCGCAGCAAGAAGACCCTCGCCCGGGATATCGGCAGGGATTATCTCGAGTCCTGTCCCAAAAATGCGATCCTGTTCTCCTTTGGCGACAACGATACCTATCCGTTGTGGTATGCCCAGGAAGTCGAAGGCATCCGCCCGGACGTCCGCGTGATGAACTATAGCCTGCTCGGGACCGATTGGTACATCAACGAGCTGCGCTACAAGGTCAACCAAAGCGCTCCTACCGATGTGATCTTTACACCGGAGCAGATCGAGGGCAATAACCGCGACGCCGTCGTCATCAACGCGCTGCCCGGTTTCGACCAGAACAAATATTATGACGCCTACTCGATATTCAAGAACGTCGTCGCCAGCAGCGATCCCCGGTACCAGACGCAGTCGGAAGAAGGCGACGTCTACCAGTTCCTGCCGACGCGCAAGCTCTCCGTGCCTGTAGATACCAACCTCGTCCGCGCCAACGGCACCGTTCAGCCGGGCGACAGTATCGTCAGCGAGCTCCATCTCGATATCAACAAGAACAAAAGCTATCTCTTCAAGAACGAGCTGGCCGTCCTCGCGATCATTGCCGCCAATAAATGGCAGCGTCCGATCTGTTTCAACTCGACGTATGAAGTGGAAGACCTCGGCCTCTCGAAATATATCCGGCAGGACGGCCTGGCGGGACAGCTGGTGCCCGTAGAAAGCAAGAATTCCAATTTCGGCTTCTATAACAACGACGTCGCCTATACCAATATGATGACGAAGTTCGCCTACGGCAACGCCGCCACCAAAGGCGTGTATTACGACGAGGAGAACCGCCGGCATCTCAACACGCTGCGTGCGGCGCATGCGCAGTTGGCCCTCTCGCTGATCGATGCGGGCAAAAAGGATTCCGCCCGTAACATCCTGGAGCATTTTGACCAGAATGTCTATGAGCCGAACTTCCCCTACGGCATGACCTCCAACCGCGGCAACCAGCAAAACCGCATCTCCATGAGCTTCCTGCTCGCCTGCTACGAATCGGGCGATCTCAAGCTGGCGAAAAAAGTAGCCGCATCGGTCAAAAAAGACCTTACACAGCAAATGCGCTATTATAACTCGCTGGGAGAAAGCATGAACAACGAACAGCTGGCTGTCAATGCCCAGATGGTAATGCAGAATAAGGGCGGTAACCTTTCGGACAAACAGGCAGGTTACGCCTCGGATATCCTCAGCAGCTTCCAGATGCTGATGCAGCTGGATGACTGGGAAAAACAATTCGGTGGCGGCGCGAAACCCCCACAAGTTCAGCAGCCTGCTAGATAAGACAACAAATTTCCATTCATGAAGGCCGGTCCGTCAGGACCGGTTTTCGTTTTTTAGCCACGAACCAAAACGTTGAATAAGTTGTTTTTAATCTGTAAATTGTAAACATGATAGGTTTTCATTTCAAACGATATGATCCCGAGGAGGACGGCAAATCCAGGTTCGAACAGTTGCTGGACGTGTTCATGCAGCTGCTCAGCTATACGAACGGGGATGTGGGCGAAGCCTTGCAGTGGATGAACCAGCTGGACAAAGAGTACCAGCTCACGGATGACGAATATGGAATGGGCGATTTTATCGAAGACCTCAAGGACCGGGGGTATATCGACGAGAATCATCAGACCGGCGAGATCTCCATCACGCCAAAAACGGAGCAGGGCATCCGCCGGCGTTCGTTGGAGGAGATCTTCGGCAAACTGAAAAAGACCCGCCAGGGGAATCACAATACATTTAAACCGGGGGCAGGCGACGAGGTCAATCCCGAAACGCGGCCCTTCCGCTTTGGCGACCAGTTGGAACAGATCGATTTCACCGAGTCCATCCGCAACGCGCAGATCAACCATGGCATCGACCGCTTCAGCATGCAGGAGGACGATCTCAAGATCCGCGAAACGGATTTCAAGGCGCAGACCTCTACCGTGCTGATGATCGATATCTCCCACTCCATGATCCTCTATGGCGAGGACCGGATCACGCCCGCAAAAAAAGTGGCCATGGCGCTCAGCGAGCTGATCACCACCAAATATCCAAAGGATACGCTCGACATCGTAGTATTCGGCAATGATGCCTGGCCGGTAGAGATCAAAGACCTCCCCTATCTTCAGGTAGGGCCTTATCACACCAACACGGTAGCAGGGTTAGAACTGGCCATGGACATCCTGAGACGGCGGCGTAACGCCAACAAACAGATCTTCATGATCACGGACGGGAAGCCTACCTGTCTCAAAGTGGGCAAACGGTACTACAAGAACAGCTTTGGTCTCGACCGCAAGATCACATCCCGTTGTCTCAACCTGGCAGCGCAATGTAAAAAGCTCAAGATACCTATCACTACCTTCATGATCGCCAGCGATCCTTATCTGCAGCGATTTGTCAACGAATTCACGGAAACAAACAATGGTAAGGCCTTTTTCGCCTCGCTGGACCGGCTCGGAAGTTTTATCTTCCGCGACTTCGAATCCGGGAAACGAAAAACGGTGTACTAGAGAAAAACGCAAAAAAATTAAATGGACATTACAAAGATCACTACGCTTGGGCAACTGAAGAAAGCCGGTTACCGTCACAGATCCGTAAAAGAAGAGATCAGGGAAAACCTTATCCGGAAACTAAAGAACAAGGAAACGACATTTCCCGGCATCCTCGGCTATGAGGATTCGGTCATACCCGATACCGAACGCGCTCTGCTGAGCCGTCATAATATTCTGTTCCTCGGTCTGCGCGGACAGGCCAAAACGAGGATGGCAAGACAGATGGTCGAGTTGCTCGACGAATACGTACCGTATGTCACCGGCAGCGAGATCAACGACGACCCTTATCATCCCATCTCCAAATTTGCCCGGACGCTCACATCCCAGAAAGGCGACGATACGCCCATCAGTTGGCTGCATCGCAGCCACCGGTATGGAGAAAAGCTGGCGACGCCCGACGTGAGCGTAGCCGATCTCATCGGGGATATCGACCCGATCAAAGCGGCCAACCTGCGGCTCAATTTCGCCGACGAGGAGGTCATCCACTTCGGCATCATCCCCAAGAGCAACCGCGGCATCTTCGTCATCAATGAAATCCCCGACCTGCAGGCGCGGATACAGGTGTCGCTGTTCAACATCCTCGAAGAAGGCGATATCCAGATCCGCGGATTCAAGCTCCGCATGCCCCTGGACATGCTGTTTGTCTTCACGGCTAACCCCGAAGACTATACGAACCGCGGTTCCATCGTCACCCCGTTAAAGGACCGGATCGAAAGCCAGATCCTGACCCATTATCCAAAGAACATCGATACCGCCCTGGCCATCACCGAACAGGAAGCGGACATCCATGAGGAGCAGAAGGGCCGCGTCATCGTCAGCGATCTCGTCAAACGCCTGATCGAACAGGTCTCCTTCGAGGCCCGCAGCAGCGAATATGTCGACAAGAAAAGCGGCGTCTCGGCCCGTCTGACCATCGCCGCCTTCGAGAATGCCGTCAGCGCCGCGGAACGCCGCGCCATCCTCAATAACGAAAAGGAAACACCCGTCTGGATGAGCGATCTTATCGGCATCGTCCCCTCCATCACCGGCAAGATCGAGCTGGTGTACGAAGGCGAACAGGAAGGTCCCTACCAGGTCGCGTTCAACCTCCTCGAAAAAGCCTTCCGGTCGCAGTTCATCAACTACTTTCCCAATCCCGACCAGCTGAAGAAACGGAAAGCGGACAGCCGCGAGGAAAACCCGTTCCGGCCGATCACCCACTGGTTCGACAAAGGAAATCATCTGAACCTGTTCTTCAATACCCCCGATTCGGAAAAGATCCAGCAGTTGTACAAGGTGGATGGCCTGCATGCGCTGGTAAAGAAATATTTCAAACATGCCAACGAACGCGAGGCCGCGCTGCTCATGGAATTCGTCCTGCATGGCCTGGCCGCCTATTCGCTGATCAGTAAAAAAGTGGTAGAGGGGAAGATCGAGTTCAAAGACCTGATCGGCTCCATGGTCAATCTCGGTTCCACAGGCAGCGGCTTCGGGAACGAAGAGGAGGACCTGGACGCAGATGAGTTCAATTAAAAATTGTAGCCCACACTCAGATAAGGGATCATCATAACTGCTCGTCCGAACATCGGCGTCAGTCCCGTGCGGAAATTGAGATGGCCGGTCCGTGGCTGACGCCGGTAGCCGATATTCAGCGTAGCGAAAAGGAATTTTTGATTGCCATACCAGTCGGTATTGCCGAAGGTTGTCTTACCGCCCGCCGGCACATTGGAGAGGCTCACATACGTCGCGCCCCCGCCGGCCTCGAAGAAATTGCCCCTGTCGCCGGCCAGCCAGTACACGCCCACCGGAATGGTCCAATAGGTCGGGTCCACGGAGACCCCATAACCCACGCCGATCCGCAGGCCGAGGCCTTGGGTCGTCCGCATGAGCCGCCGGTCGTAGTTCATGGAAAAGAAAACGCCCTGGCCGCCCGCTTCGCCATAGAAGGCCGTGGTTTGGGCGGAAGCTTGCGTCAATGACAAACCAAGGAAGATCAGGAAAAAGAGGCTTAGGAAGAGTCTTCGCATAAGAGTTGTTTACGCATTGGACGGCGCCGATGTCCGGAATATACATTAGAATAAGATTAAATTATATTGACCTCCCGTTCCAGTTCCACACCGAACTTCTCGCGCACGCTCTCCATGATTTCTTCGCTGAGGGCATAGAGCTCGCCGCCCGTGGCGCCGCCATAGTTCACGAGCACGAGAGCCTGACGCGCATGCACACCCGAATCGCCGCGCCGGAACCCTTTCCAGCCGCATTGCTCGATCAGCCAGCCGGCCGCCAGCTTGGTCGTGTCCGTGCCGATAGTATGATAGCCCACGATCTTCGGGTATTCGGCCTGCAGGACATCGAACTGCTCGTCGGGGATCGTCGGGTTCTTGAAAAAGCTGCCTGCATTGCCGATCTGCGCGGGGTCCGGCAGCTTGCTGCGCCTTATATTGATCACCGCCTGCGATACGGCTTGTATGCTTAACTCGCCGATACCCATCCGCTCCAGCTCTTCCTTGATAGCCCCGTACGAGATATGAAAAACCGGCTTTTTCGCCAGCCGGAAGGTGACGCCCAGGATTACGAACTGGCCCC
>DASZOW010000628.1:0-2101 GCA_035550615.1 Puia sp. | reverse complement strand
GGGGAAGGTGGGCGTATTCGTGAATGCCTCCTATGACGAAGTGATGCGGCAGGTCGACAGCTTTGGGCTGGATATGGTCCAGCTGCATGGGGACGAGAATCCCCGGCTATGCGAACAGCTGGCCAATTACATCACGGTCGTCAAGGTCTTCCGGCTCGGGGACAACGATCCGATAGATTGGTTGATCCGGCCTTACCAGGATGCCTGTGATATGTTCCTGTTCGACACGGAGGGAGCGGGATATGGCGGAACGGGAAAGAAGTTCAATTGGGAGACGCTTAAGCCTGCGCATATCGATAAATTATTTTTTTTAAGCGGCGGCATCGAGCCGGGGGATGTGGAACGGCTTCAGGCTTTTGAACGCGAGCCTGTAGCGCATAAATTCTTTGCCATCGACATCAACAGCAAATTCGAAACGAGCCCGGGAGTAAAGGACCTGAAGAAGATCAAGGCCATGCTCGAAGGCATCAAATCGGCAAACAGATAGTTATGATTGAAAACCGAATTACAGTGAAAAGTATCAAATCGCCCAATGAGCAGGGATATTATGGCCGGTTTGGCGGGGCGTATATCCCGGAGATGCTCTATCCGAACGTAGAGGAGCTGCGGACGCGATACCTGGAGATCATGCATGAAGCTGCTTTTCAGAAGGAGTATAAGGCATTGTTAAAAGACTATGTCGGTCGTCCGAGCCCGTTGTACCTGGCGGGCCGGCTGAGCTCCAAATACAATGCGCCGATCTATCTGAAACGGGAGGACCTGAATCATACCGGGGCGCACAAGATCAACAATACGATCGGTCAGATCCTGCTGGCGCAGCGGCTGGGCAAGCGGCGGATCATCGCCGAGACAGGCGCGGGGCAGCATGGGGTCGCAACGGCGACGGTATGTGCGCTAAAGGGCATCGAATGTATCGTGTATATGGGAGAAAAAGACATTGCGCGGCAGGCGCCCAATGTCGCGCGGATGAAGATGCTGGGCGCGAAGGTCGTGCCCGCCACCAGCGGGAGCAAGACGCTGAAGGATGCTACCAATGAGGCCATCCGCGACTGGATCAACAATCCGGTGGATACGCACTATATCATTGGCAGCGTGGTGGGACCGCATCCTTACCCGGATATGGTGGCCCGTTTCCAAAGTGTGATCAGCGAAGAGATCAGGGCGCAGCTGCTTGAGAAGACCGGAATCGAGCTGCCGACCCATGTGATTGCGTGTGTGGGCGGCGGAAGCAATGCGGCCGGCACGTTTTATCATTTTCTGGATGATCTTTCCGTGGAGTTGATAGCTGTGGAGGCGGCAGGCCACGGTGTTCATAGCGGGAAGAGCGCCGCGACGACGCAGCTGGGTAAGCCGGGTGTGCTGCATGGCAGCCGCAGCTATGTGATGCAGACGGAAGACGGGCAGGTCGTAGAGCCGCATAGCATTTCCGCGGGTCTCGATTACCCGGGTATCGGCCCGTTGCATGCCTTCCTGTATGACAGCGGGCGGGCGACATTCCTGAGCGCCACGGACGAAGAGGCGTTGAAGGCGGCTTTCGGGCTGACCAGGCTCGAGGGCATCATCCCGGCATTGGAGTCGGCGCATGCGCTGGCGGCGCTGGATCAGCTGCAGCTGAACGAAAAAGACACGGTCGTGCTATGTCTCAGCGGAAGAGGGGACAAGGACATGGCTACTTATATGCAAGCAATGGAAGGAGGTATGTTATGACAAGGATCGGCGAACTTTTCAAGAAAAAGAAGGAGAACGTTTTAAATGTCTATTCGACGGCAGGTTTTCCGCGGCTGGACAGCACATTGGAAGTCATGGAGGCGTTGCAGGCCAATGGGGCCGATCTGATAGAGCTGGGGATGCCGTATAGCGATCCGCTGGCCGACGGTCCGGTGATCCAGGCCAGCAGCACCAGGGCGTTGGAGAACGGCATGAGCCTGGCCGTGTTGTTCGGGCAGCTAAAAGAGATGCGGGCTTCGATCCGGATACCGGTGCTGCTGATGGGATATATGAATCCCGTGTTGCAATATGGTTTCGAACGGTTCTGTGAGGCGGCGGCGCATGTCGGCGTGGACGGGCTGATCCTGCCGGACCTCCCGATCTACGAGTTCGA
>DASZOW010000627.1:0-5518 GCA_035550615.1 Puia sp. | reverse complement strand
GATATCCGAATTCGCGGGTGCTCAGCAGTACCGGGTCGGCCGCGATGCCCAGCCGGCGAAGAACCGCGACCAGGAGAAGATTGATATCGCCTACCGACCCGCTATTGTGTTTGATGACGTCCTGGAAGCTGGTCTCTATATAAGGCCAGTCCCCGTCTGTACAGGTATAATGATGGCTGATATAATAATAATCGGCTTTTGCCTTCGCCAGCAGATCGCCGCCTGCCGGGGTGATCTTTTCCGTTAGCCCGGATACCTGGTCGTTGTCTTCTTTGAGCGGGCCGCCGAAATTCGATTTCTCCAGCAGCTCATCCGTCGCCTTGTCCCAGGTATTCGTATGTGCGGAGGTTTCCTCGCCATTGTATGTTCCGGACAATTGAAAGCTGATCTGGTCCATATAATTATCCGGGGTGGTCAGATAAGCCTCGGACCCGAACGCGGGGATGTCTTTGATGGCCCAGTCGTGCTTGATCGTATTCGCACTCACCGTCAATTCCCGGTCCACGGGGGCCAGCCCCGATTCGACCTGTTCACGGACCATATAAGAATCATGACCGGTGCCGCCCTTATCGACAGCATAAGGATGGATGCCCTGCCGGATGAAAACAAAAGAGAGCGTCTGCGGGATATCCACCCGGTATTCGCTCCAAAGGCAGGGGACGTGTTGACGCTGGAACCGCCAGGGAGGCAGCCGATCCCACCATTCCGAGGTGATCGTATAGGTGTATTCGATGATCGATCCTTGCCTGACCGCCGGCATCGAGAATTTCGCGTGGAGGCGATATTTGTCCGGCTTGTCCGTATAGATATCCCTGGGATCCAGTTTTGTCCCGACCACCTGGCCGTTCTCGAGGTTATAGGTAGTTGCTTCCACCTTGCTGAGCACGTCTGCATGTTCCGATCCACCGTGCATGCCGATCCCGATGGTGGCAAGATCCAGGCCCTTGTTGTCCAGTATCCTGATCCTTGTCTGACGTTTATAGACATACGAGAACCAGCCGGTCTTGCTTCCGATATAATGCACGTCGCCGATATCGAAAAGGATCACGGCGTCCGCGTTGCTGTCGATAACTTTGCTTGCAGGAAGGGTAAAATCCGCCGGGGTGAGTTTTCCAAACGTATGCTTAGCTTTGTCCTGTGCAAAACCGCCGAGCCAATACATACATAGGACTGTCGTGAAGCAAACAATCGGTTTATGGTTCATCATAAGTGGGTAGTAGGTTAGGGTAAACACTGACAATATAAAAAAAATGATGAGATTATCCTGCTCTCCGAGGGTAAAAAAATAACACTTGAAAGAAAACGAATATACATATTTAATTAAAAAGTGGAGTCGTGAACTGGGCTTTGATCATTGCGGGATCGCCCGGGCGGAACGGCTGGAAGAAGACGCCCGCCGGCTTTCGGACTGGCTGAACCAGGGCATGAACGGCACCATGCGTTATATGGAAAACCATTTCGAGCTGCGGATCGACCCCTCGCGTCTGGTTCCCGGTGCGCGGTCCGTCATAACGCTGCTGATGAATTATTTTCCGGCGCTTCAACAACAGCAAGACGCTCCACGTATCGCCAAATATGCATTCGGCGAAGATTATCACGAGGTCATCCGCGCGAGGTTAAAAGAACTGCTGGAAAAGATGCGCGCAACCATCGGCGCCATCGATGGCCGTGGATTCGTGGACAGCGCGCCTGTCCTGGAGCGGAGCTGGGCGGTGCGAAGCGGGCTGGGTTGGATCGGAAAGAATGGCAACCTATTGCATAAGCAGGCCGGTTCTTTCTTTTTTATCGCCACGCTGATCGTAGACGTAGAGCTCGAATACGATGCGCCTTTTGCCGGCGATTATTGCGGCAGCTGCCGCCGCTGTATCGAGGCCTGTCCTACCGAGGCCATCGGCGAAGACAAGGTCGTGGACGGCAGCAAATGCATCTCCTATTATACCATCGAGCTCAAAGATCTGCTGATCCCAGAGCGCGAGAAAGGACGTTTTGAGAATTGGTTGTTTGGCTGCGATACCTGCCAGGATGTATGTCCCTGGAACCGTTTTGCGCGGCCTACGGGCGAGATAGCGTTTACGCCTGTTCCGGCGATCCTGAATTTCCGGACGCAGGATTGGGAAGAGCTTACCGAGGAAAAATTTCGCGAACTGTTTCGTCATTCGGCCATCAAACGGACGAAATACAGCGGTATCCGCCGCAATCTGCGTTTTCTGGGGGGAAGCGACGTTGTGGACGGAAGCGGCCTTGCGGGCGGAAGCGACGTTGTGGGCGGAAGCGACGGCGCGATCCCGGGAGAAGAAGCGGGGCCTATCTCCTGCCCGGAATGACCACGACCCGCAGGCCGGTATAGAGAAAATGCTGATCGCCGAGTCCATTGGTGTTCACGAGCGGCGTCAATCCATATTGGATCTGTGGGCCGAGCTGGATGCGAACCCCGTGAAAGGGAAGCCCGAATAATAAGCCGGAGGAAATATTGAGCTGCGTCTTATTCACCACGTCCCCATCTTTGGAATAAAGGCCTGTTTTCGCATTATAGAAGAGGGCGTCGGCGCCCATCAGCCGAGAGAGCGATACGCCACCTTCGAGAAAGAAAGGCAAAATGCGGTTTTGGCTGACCTTCCATTGTATGGCCACCGGCAATTCGAGAAAATAATACCGGTTCGTATAATGCTGATCATCACCCGAGGCATACATCGTGGTAGTCTGAGCTGCCGTCGCCACGGTGGGCGTCAGATAGGAGGCCGAAGCATTGACATAGGTGCTTAGCTGCTGGCCGATACTGATTTCGTTGGAATAATAATGGAGGCTCATGCCGGTATTGACGATCCACCGGCGCGATAGCTGTCTTTGCAGATAGATGCCGCCATCGAATGATGCGCCCGGGCGTGTTTCCGAGATATAATTTTTGCTGGAAGACGAGCCATTGATATTGTACAGCGATGCCGCCATCCGCGTTACCGCGGCCTGTGCCTGGTTGGCGTTCAGCCGGTTCAGCCGCGACCACCCTGCGCTGCCGGCAAATCCCGCTTCCCAACGATATTTCTTTTGAGCAAGGCTCCTGAGAGAGATGCTGTTCTTCCGGGTGGTGAGCGCCAAGCCATGGACCTGTGGATCCAGCCGTTGATCCATGAGCCCGGGGCGATAGAACCAGGCGGACGGGGCTTTCTGCGCCGCCAGGGTGTTGTTGCTGCCGGAGGTATGGCCTTGTGCCGTCGGGTCGGCCGCGGCATCCTGACCGGATCGTCCTGAAGCCGGATCGTATTGCGCCGTAGCGGGATCATATTGTGCCGCAGCGAGGTCGGGCCGATGGGGAGTGGCCGCGGGGAGATGCGATCGCATGGTCGCCGGCCGGTCCGCAATGCTGCGTGTAGCCACCTGCGTCAGGGTGGCGGGGACAACCTGGCCCACACGGCTTTCAATACCGGGGGTCTGGGATCTGGCGCCCCGGAGGGCCGCATTTTGAGCTGTCTGGGGTGGCAAGGTCGCGGGTTGCACGGCTGCGTCCCGGGCCATCGTAGCTTTGCGGCTAACGGTCGCTATCCGGCTTGTCGTCTTGCCGGCCGAAAAGTGAATATAAACGCCTGCGGCGGCCACCACAAATAATCCAGGCAAAAGGAACCGCCAGAAAAAGCCCGCTCCCCGTCTACGGTGGTCGGCCACGACGGCCTTTTCTATGTTTACCCACACAGACTCGGCTGGACGAAACTCGAGCTCCTCCATTTTCTGCTGTATCGCCTTTTCAAATTTAGGGTCGTACATAGGTCGATTCATTTTTATTACTAGCCGTATACTTGCTTATCCAGCTGATCAATAAGGACCGGGCCCGTGCATACTGACTTCGGCTGGTCCCCTCCTTGATACCTAATATTTTCCCGATCTCCACGTGGCTGTATCCTTCGATCGCATGTAAGTTAAAAATGGCCTGGTAGCCGGGTGGCAGCTGTCTGATCAGCTCGGCCAGTTCCTTGGTGCTCAGCAAGACCTCGGGGTCTTCATCCGACACGGGGTGGAGGATGCTGTCGGTGAACAGCAGTTCGGTCTGATAACGGCTATGCTTTTTGAGAAAGTTGATGGCCGTATTGACCATGATCCGGCGGATCCATCCACCCAGTTCCCCGGAAAAACTGAACTGATGCAAATTCTTGAAAACCATGATGAACCCTTCCTGCAATACGTCTTCCGCATCCGTCATGGATTTGGTATAGCGATAGCAGACCCCCAGCATCGCGCCTGCGAAATGCTCATAGAGCTGCTTTTGCGCAACTCCGTCGCCCCTCAGGCAGTCCTTTACCAGCTGGTGATGATCCATCTTCTCTTATTGAAATGGTTGACAATGAAACCGGCTGCTTCGTTGCACGGCTTCCAACGGCCGTTTTTCTCCGCAATCCTTACCTTTGACCCCATGAACTCATTGACGGAAAGGGACCGGCGGGTGATCTGGCACCCCTATACCCAGCACAAGGGTTATCTTCCCCCCATCCCCATCGTAAAAGGCAAAGGTAGCTTGTTATTCGATGATAATGGGAATGCCTATATCGACGCCATCAGCAGCTGGTGGGTAAATATCCATGGGCATGCCCATCCTTATATTGCGGAAAAGATCTATCAGCAGGCACTGCGGCTGGAACATGTGATCTTTACGGGATTCACTCATGAGCCGGCGGTGACGCTGGCGGAGCGTCTGCTTCCCCTCCTGCCCGGCAATTTCAGCCGTATCTTCTATTCCGATAACGGCTCGACGGCCGTCGAGGTAGCCATAAAAATGGCTATTCAATACTGGAGCAACCAGACCGGCGGGGACGGGCAGCCGGCCTATCCCGGCAAACGGAACAAGATCCTCGCTTTCCGCCACTCCTATCACGGCGATACGTTCGGCGCGATGAGCGTCAGCGAACGCAGCGTCTTCACCGATGCCTTCCGGGATTATCTTTTCGAGGTGGTCTTTATCGATACTCCATCCCCTGAAAATATCTATGAGCTGCTGCATCTCGTACGGCAGCGCGGTCCCGAGATCGCCTGTATCATCTATGAACCGCTGCTACAGGCCGCCGGTGGCATGCGCATGTACGATGCTGCTTCGCTGGACGCCGTGCTCACCGAGATCGCGCAGCAGGGCATCCTCACGATCGCCGACGAGGTGCTTACCGGTTTCGGCAGAACAGGCAGGCTCTTTGCGGGGGAATATCTACATCATAAGGCGGACATCATCTGTCTGAGCAAGGGCCTCACCGGGGGGACCATGGCCCTTGGGGTCACTGCCACGACAACGCCCGTCTTCGAAGCCTTTCTCAGCGACGACAAACGAAAAACGCTTTTCCACGGCCATTCCTTTACCGCCAACCCCCTGGCCTGCACCACGGCGCTCGCCAGCCTGGACCTTTTGCTTCAGGAAGACTGTCTACGGCGTATCGCCCGTATCGGCCAGCGGCACCAGGAATTCCTCGAAACGCTCCGCTCCTATCCTATCGTCCGACATGCCCGCATGCTGGGCACCGTACTCGCCTTCGAACTCAATACCGGC
>DASZOW010000626.1:0-3399 GCA_035550615.1 Puia sp. | reverse complement strand
CGCATCCTGTTCAACAAAAATACCCGCACCAACCTGGCGCTCGACTACGCCTATGGCCGTTTTGGCAATAAAGGGTTTTTCCTGAATCTCGCCGAAGCTTTCTAAGCTTCCACCTGCTGCGCGGGATATTTAGTAAATTTGCATTTTCTAATCTGGTGTCATGGCAAATCCTTATGTTTCTCTGCTGAGCACTGCATGGCGGTATGCCCGCAACGAAAAAAAGAAATATGTCCTCGTCTACGCCATGTTCATCTGTGCAAACCTGGTCTATTCCCTCAATCCCATCCTCTTCGGCTGGTTCATCGGCAGGCTGCAACGCGATACGGCCCACGTGTGGCACTATGCCATGCTATATGCGGCCGGCTATATCGGCATCAAATTTTTCCAATGGTGTTTTCACGGCCCCGCGCGGATCATGGAACGCACCCTGGCCTTCCACCTCAGCCGCAACTTTCTTCAGGAGAAATACCACCAGGTCCTGCATCTGCCTGTCCGGTGGCAACAAGACCACCACAGCGGCGCTACCATCAACCGCGTCCGTAAAGCTTATGAGGCGCTGCGCGAATTCTTCGACCGCGGCTTCATGTACGTATACGCCCTGACCAAATTCGTATTCTCCGTGGTGGCCATGCTCTATTTCTCGCCCTTGTATGGCAGCATCGCCGTCGCCCTGGGCATTTGCACCATCTTCGTCATCCGCACGTTCGATAAACCTTTTATCAAAGCGCTGGACGAGGTCAACGAACGCGAACACATCGTGTCCGCCACACTCTTCGACAGCCTTTCGAATATCATGACCGTGATCACCCTTCGGCTGGAACGGAGTATGGAGTCGGGCCTGCTCAATAAGGTGCAGAATATCTTCTTCCCGTTCCGGAAAAGCGCCGTCATCAACGAGTGGAAATGGTTCTGCGCGGAAATGATGATCGTCTGCATCTATGGGATGATCACCATCGGGTTCATCTACCAGCACTGGGTGCCCGGTAAGCTTTTCTATGTCGGAAGTCTCGTGACGCTGCTGGCCTATGTCAATACGTTTACCAGCGTTTTTCAGGATATCGCCTGGCAGTACACCGATATCGTCCAGTTCAACACCTATGTTCAGACGGCGTCCGTTATCAGCGAAGCCTACGCCGACCATCACCGCGCCGATCGGCCCGACGGCCTTCCCGCAAAATGGAAGACCCTGCAGATCACCGGACTCAACTTCTCCTATCATGCATCCTACGATATCAGCCAGGGCGCGCAGAGTCTTCACAACCTGGATATCACCATCCATCGCGGAAAACGTATCGCGCTTGTCGGGGAAAGCGGCAGCGGCAAAAGCACACTCCTCGCCCTGCTCCGCGGTCTCTACGACCCGCAGCCGGGAATCAACATCCGCGTCGATAACGCGCCCGGCGCGCTCGAACAGGTCAACGAAAGCGTGACCCTGTTCCCCCAGGAACCGGAGATATTCGAGAACACCCTCTCCTATAATATTACGCTTGGCCTGCCCTTTGGCGAAGAAGAGATCATGCAGGTATGCCGGGCCGCATATTTCACCGACGTCATTGACCAACTGCCGCAAAAGCTGGAATCCGATATCCGCGAAAAAGGCGTTAACCTCTCCGGTGGACAAAAACAACGCCTCGCACTGGCCCGCGGCATCCTCGCCGCCCGCGACAGCGATCTTGTCCTGCTCGACGAACCCACCAGCAGCGTCGATCCGCGCACGGAGGCCATGATCTACGACGGGCTGTTCAAAACCTTCGCGGACAAGGCCATCATCTCATCCATCCACCGTCTCCACCTGCTGCCGAAATTCGATTACATTTACGTCCTCCACCATGGCCGTATCATCGCCGAAGGCTCCTTCGAGCAACTGCGCGACCATAGTCCCGCCTTCCAGGAAATGTGGCGGCATCAGAAGGAACAAAGCCGCACCAATTAGATCAACCCCGCCAGCTCCAAACTCTTTTTCTTGAGCTTCCTCACCTCCATATCCTCGATAATCGGATCGGGCGTCAGCACCAGCGACGTTCCATGCTCGCGCCACCAGCTATGCCCCTTGATATCGCGGAAATGCAACACCCCTACCAGGTACTTCCGGTCATTATCGGCATGCCATTCCTCGATACTCTGAAACTTTTCCTTGGGGATATACTTCAAATCGTCGAAGCTCAGATAAGCCCGCACATAAAAATCATCCGTCAGCTCATGCGGCGCATGATGATATAATTTTTTATACTCGTATTTATATTCGTAACGCAGCGCGCTCAGATCGCTGAGCACCGCCGAAGCAGTAGGGAAGGAGCCCGCCCCCTTGCCATAAAAGAATTGTTTGTCGGCAAACCCGCTCTCGATGACCACCCCGTTGAACTCATTCTTTACGAATGCCAGATGATCCTCCTGTTTGATGAACTGCGGCAGCACGAATGCCGCTACCTTGCCGTTTGCCAGTTTCTTGGCCTGCGCCACCAGCTTGATATCATAGTGCTTCTCGCGCGCTACCTCGGCATCCCCAGCCTGGATATGATCGATACCGCTAAAGACAAGATTGCTCGTAGGCCCGACGATGCCATAGGCATGCGTCAGCAAAAAGGCCCATTTGTTGGCGGCATCGTATCCCTCTACGTCCAGGGAAGGATCGCTCTCCGCAAAACCCAGTTGCTGCGCCAGTAACAACGCCTCCTGGAAATCCAGCTTCTCCTCGAACATCTTGGTGAGGATGAAATTGGTGCTGCCGTTGACGATGGCCTTTATCGAATGCAGAAGGTCGTTGTCATAATATTCTTCCAGGTTGCGGATCACCGGGATCGACGCACAGGCAGCCGCCTCGTACAACAGGCTCGCTGTCGTCTCTTTCTGCAGCTGCAACAGCTCCGGCAAATGCTCGGCGATCATCTTCTTGCTGGCGCTTACCACCGACTTTCCGCTCTTGAGCGCCCTCGAAACGATCTCGAAAGCGGGACCCGACTCGTTGATCACCTCTACCACCACATTGATCTCGGGATCGTTCAGAATGAGGTCCCGGTCGGTGGTAAAAAGATCCGCCGGCGCCTCCCGCTTCTTGCCCGGATGTTTGATACATACTTTTTTGATCGATGCCTTAAGGCTGGGAGTCTGCTGTAAGACCTTGTAAAGACCTTCTCCGACAACGCCGAATCCAAAGAGTCCGATCGTCAGCTGCTTATGCGTTTCCATTGCTGTTATTGATTTAGATATTTTTTCAACATAATTCTGCTTTCTTCCTGGTCACCGGCGCGGTAGCCTTCACCGGTACCTTATCCAGCGCCCGCCGCAGATCGGCGATCAGGTCTTCCGTATCCTCCAATCCTATCGACAACCGTACCAAACCATCCGCCACGCCCGCGGCCCGGCGTTTTTCCGCGGGAATGCTTTTATGCGTCATCTGCG
>DASZOW010000625.1:0-3881 GCA_035550615.1 Puia sp. | reverse complement strand
GTGATACCCGAACATACGGGGCTAATAGACTTCCTTTCGGCGGTCATCCGGCAGCGGGGCCAGCTACCAGGGGGGGAAGGACCGGACATGATCCGGCAGGCGCTGGTTGCCGCCGAACAGTCGATGATAGACAATGGGATCGTGGCCGTAGGAGATATCTGCAATACCGCCGATACCCTGGAACAGAAACAAAAAGGCCGGCTGCAATACTACAATTTTATCGAAGCTGTCGGTTTCGTCGAACAAGGCGCCCGGCTGCGTTTCAACGGCAGCAAGACAATCTTCGACCTTTTCGAGACAGCTTTTCCCGGTATGAACTCGATGGTACCGCATGCCCCTTATTCCGTCTCGCCCGCCCTGTTCAGGCTCATTGCCGGGCATGGGGCCGGGCAGCTCCTGACGATGCACAACCAGGAAACAGCGGAAGAGAACATCTTTTTTTTAACGGGTAAAGGAGATTTTTTGCGGCTCTATGAATTGCTTGGAGTGGACGCTTCCTTTTTCAAGGGCACCGGAAAAAGAAGCCTGGAAAGCGTCATGTCTTATTTTCATCCGGATCAGACCATGATCCTGGTACACGATGTAGCGACAAACGCGGAGGACCTGCAGGCCGTTACGGACGCCGGCGGTCCCGGCATATATTTCTGTCTCTGTCCGAATGCCAACCGGTATATCGGCGGACGGTTACCGGATGTGGGGCTGCTCATGCGCTCCGGTCATCGGCTGGTGGTGGGTACCGACAGTCTGGCCTCGAACCATACATTGAGCATTCTCGACGAGCTCAGGACGCTGCAAACCGCCTTCCCGGAACTCGGCACCGCTACCCTGCTGCAATGGGCCACCGGTAACGGAGCGCGGGCGCTGCGTCTTGGGGAAAAGCTGGGCAGTTTTGTTCCGGGAAAAAAGCCGGGGGTCGTGTTGCTGACCGGGCTGGCCGGGGACCGGCTGACGCCGGCAACCGGTGTACGGCGGCTTTTATGACAATACCGTCTGCAGGATAGAAAATGTCCGCATTTCCCCGAAGTCCGGTACATGAAGGGCATAGAATTTAAGATAAGCCTGTAAAAGGATACGGCGGGTATCCTGGTTAAGCGCCAACTCCTGCAACTCACCGGGCCGGCGGGCCCGCAGCAGTTGGGCCGTTATATAGCTATATGCGCCTTCGAGCACATCCGGATGATGCGGGTGCTCATGCACGAACTGACCTTCCACCAGATCGAAAAAAGATTGCCGCTCGCTATAGACATCATCTATCCGGAAACCAAAGAAACCGGCCAGATGCAGGATAAAAAATAAGGGGAAATTAGCCAGCACCCGGCTTTCGCCGGCATCGAGATGGAGAAAGGCGTCTTCGACAAAATAAAAAAGCTCGGGATTGGGTTCGGGCTGGCGCAGACATTTTTGCAGCAATTCGATCATGAAGCATGCGACGGCATTCTTCAGTACGTCGAAAAAGATATGCTGATAAAGAATGCCCCATTTGAATTCGCGGATACGTTGCAGATTTTTGAGATCGTTGTGATAGACTATGAGATCGAGAATGGCTGCCGGCTGGAACAAGTTAGCTTTGCCGGGACCCTTTTTTGAAGAGGTGCGTACGCCATTGACCAGGTAGGATTGGATACCGAACAGCTCCGTGTAGATCGTGACCACGAGACTGGTTTCGCCATATTTGACGGTCCGTAAGACGATGCCCTTGGTTTTATGGAGCTCCATATCTAGCCAAAAATCCTCAAATTTGCCGTTTATTTGTAAAATAAATTTTTAGCATGTGGGAATCCATTGCCCGTTTAGTCCTCAGATTCAGATTGTTTTGGCTCATTGCTCTCCTGGCCGTTACCGGTTTTATGGCCTATCACGCATCCAGGGTAAAGCTGAGCTATGACTTCAACAGCGCAATTCCCACGGACAACCCCAAATACAAGACCTATCAGGAGTTTCGCAAAACGTTTGGCGAGGACGGGAATGTCATGGTCATCGGCGTACAAACAGACAAGCTTTTTCAACAGGATGTTTTTACCGACTACGTCAGACTGACGGAAAGCCTGAAGAAGATCCCCGGTGTGGATGACGTGCTTGGCGTGGCCAATGTCATCAACCTGGTAATGGACACCGCTACACAAAAACCGAAAGTGGTAACCATATTCCCTGCGCATCCCGCGTCACAGGCGGAGATCGACAGCAGCAAGGCGGTGTTGCTGGGGTTGCCGTTTTACCGCGGACTGCTGTATAATCCGAAGACCAATGCCTGGCTTACGGTGGTGCACGTGAATAAAGCCGTGATGAATTCCGCCCAGCGCATCGTGACAGTCAATGGTATCACCGGTCTCGTGGACAGCTTCGGCATCCGGCATGGCATCGACATGCATTATAGCGGTCTGCCCCTGATCCGCACGAGGATGGCGGTAAAGGTAGCTACAGAGACAAGATGGTTCCTGCTTGGATCGGTATGCATCCTTGCCCTTATCCTGCTGCTTTTTTTCCGAAGTCTAAGCGCCATGCTATTATCGCTGGCCGTCGTGATCATCGGGGTAGTATTCAGTTTCGGGACCATGGATCTGCTCGGCTATAAGATCACGTTGCTGAATGCATTGACCCCGACGCTGGTGGTGGTCATCGGGATACCCAACTGTATCTATTTCATGAATAAATACCATACGGCCTATCGGGACACCGGCGACAAGCGCGAAGCCCTGATCGTCATGATCGGCCGGATGGGTATCGTGACCTTCTTCTGCAACCTGACGGCAGCCATAGGTTTCGGCGTCTTTGCCTTGACCCGGAGCGCGATCCTGAATGAATTCGGCGTAGTAGCGGGGATCAATATCATGTTGTTATTCTTTATCTCCTTTATCCTGATCCCTGCGGTGTTGAGCTATCTGCCCGCGCCGAAACCCGGGCACATGCGTTACCTGCAGAACAGGTATCTTTCCGCGATCCTGAAACGGCTCGAGATCTGGACCGTGCATCATCAAACGCCGATCTATATCATGACGACGCTGGTGCTGGTCCTGTCCGTTCTCGGGATGACGAGGCTCAGATCCGAGGGGTTCATCGTGGACGATCTGCCGCAAAAGGACCGGCTGTTTACGGACCTGAAATTCTTTGAGAAGAACTTCAAAGGCGTTATGCCGCTCGAGATCGTGATCGATACGAAAAGAAAGAAGGGATGGAGGGCCAATACGGTAAAATTGCTGGACAGCATGGATGTGTTGTCGAAGTATATTGCTTCCAAGCCGGAGATGGCCAGACCGCTGTCACTGGTGGAAGGGCTTAAGTTCATCAGACAATCTTACTATGGCGGCGACAGCAGCAATTATGACGTGCCTAACCAGGCCGACTTCGCTTTTCTTAGCTCCTATATAAACTTCGAAGGAAAATCCCCTGCGGCAAAAAATAACAATTTCGCCCAGCTTCTGCACAGCTTTATAGACAGCAATCAACAAAAATTGCGCGTCAGCGTAAATATGGCGGATATCGGCAGCAAGCGGCTGCCGGTGGTTCTCGACGATCTGAAAAAAAGGACGGCGGCTCTATTCGATTCTTCCAGGTACAAGGTGGAGCTCACGGGGACCAGCGTGACCTATCTCGAAGGCAGCAGTTTTATTATCAAAGGATTAAGGGATAGCATTCAATGGGCTTTCGTCCTGATCGCGGCCTGTATGCTGTTTTTGTTCCGGTCCTTCCGAATCCTTGTCTGTTCGCTGGTGCCCAATGTCATCCCGCTGATCATAACCGCCGGGATCATGGGCTGGGCAGGCGTCCGTCTCCGGCCTTCTACGGTGATCGTATTCAGCATCGCTCTGGGCATTGCCATTGACATCACTATCCGGTTCCTCGTGAACTACCGGCAGGAAGCGCCGCTGGCAAAGAAGGATGCC